>CAMHOI010000122.1 GCA_946186725.1 uncultured Clostridia bacterium | reverse complement strand
TTCATAATAATAGATTTGTCCTTGCACCGTAAAACCGTTTCGATGATAGAACGAAGCCGCACAGTCATCCTCTGCGATGGCGTAAACGGACGTGACGCCGCATCGGTACGCGCTCTCCAGTAAGCGGGACGCGAGTCCCTGACGCCGATGGTCGGGATCAACCGCGATCCCCGTCAGCAAAAGAGCGTCGGCATGCCTGGCGGCAAAGAACGCGGCCCAAGGCGCGACGGAAACAACGGCTGTGCCGTGGCGAACACGATGACAGACATCGGCGTACCACACATCAAACGGGGGCATGGAAAACGCCTGACTCAAAACCTGATAGGCGTTTTCATAATCCGGGTCTTGAAAGGGCATGCTCACGGGCTCGACAATCCTGCAAAAGACTGTCAGACTGCGCTGTCGGTCGTCAAACAGCGGAGCGTCGCTCATGACGCTCGAAACGCCGAGCATGGATAAAAAAAGCCGAATCTCCTCGACATCGCTTTGGCCGGCAAGGACGGTGGCGGCGCCGTCAACGACGGAAAGAAACCCGTCGCCGTCCGTTCTCCAGAACCGGGCAAAAGGAAACTCTGTCCCGTAGGCATCCAGAAAGGAGCCGATCCGTATGGAAAGCGGAGGTCTGTCCGGCAGAGCGCCAGGCGAAGTGAGCGCCTCGATCACGCCTCATCCTCCGCCATGCGGCGAAGCATTTCCGCTGCGAGGCGTTCCACACTGACGGCGTCTGTCAGCGAGATCACGCAAGCGGGAGAATGCAGATAACGGCAGGGCACAGAGATCGTAAAGCTGGGGATACCTTCCCGCGTCAAATGAATGGAGCCGGCATCATTGCCTCCGGCGACGGCACGCTTGCTTTGAACAGGAATGCCGTTTTCTTTGCCAAGGGAAAGAGCGTCCTGATACATGCGTGAGTCGTACAGCGTGGCGCCGTCCATAAAGGAAACGACGGCGCCCTGGCCGAGACAGCAGACCGTCTTATTCTCCGGCATCCCGGCAAGATCGGCAGCAGTAGTCGCCTCAAGGCAAAGCGCTCTGTCCGGTTTCAACGCATAGGCGGCCACGCGCGCGCCGCGAAGGCCGATCTCTTCTTGGACCGAGAAGGAAAAGCAAAAGTCATAGTCTGGCTCCTGCAGGATCAGATCGATCAGAATGGCACAGCCGACACGGTCGTCGATGGCGCGGGCTTTGAGGTAACCGTCGCCGAAGAGGACGTATTCGCTCTCGAAAGTGCCGATCTGTCCGACGTGAATATGCTTTTGGGCATCGGCTTTGTCTTTGGCTCCGATATCCACGGTCAAAGCCGATCGATCCGGCATGGTCTCGCGCTCCTCGCCTTTGGCCAGGTGGACGGGCTTAAGTCCTATGACGCCAATGACGTCACCGAAGCGGACGCGAGCGCCGAGAAGCGACTCCACGTTCACACCGCCAACGGTCGAAAAGGAAAGAAAGCCGTCCTCATTGATCGAAGAGATCATCAGCCCGACCTCGTCCATATGAGCGTCGAGCATGACCAGTTTCTTCGGGCGTGATCTTCCCTGACGGAAGCCGGTAAGATTGCCCATGCGGTCGATCTCACATCGGCAATACGGCGAAATGACGGAGCGGATATACTCAGCTACGCGAGACTCGTCGCCCGACGCGCCGGTCAAGCGGCAAAGCGGTTCCAGATACTCAAGCACGGTTCGCTCCTCCTTCTCCGACATAGGCAACAATCAAATCGGACGTGCGGATCAGATCTTGCAGTTCCACGACCTCACAGTCGGTGTGCATATTTCGCAGCGGAATGGAAACCAGCGCGGTCGGAACGCCTGACTTGCTGATCGTAATCGGATCGGCGTTGGTACCGGTAGTACCGCCCATCGCCTCCAGCTGATAAGGTATTCCCCGCTCCTGCGCCAACGAGATCATGCGGTTCGTCATGACGGAATCGAGGATGGGCGACACGCCGATCATGGGGCCTTCGCCGAGCTTGCCGCAGCTGCGCGCCGGAACGTCGGGCCCGTCGCCGAAGGAAACGTCAACGACGATCGCCTCCGAAGGATCGGCCGCGAAAGAGGCGGTCTTCGCGCCGCGGCAGCCGATTTCCTCCTGTGAGGAAAGCGAGACAAGCAATGTGACGTCATCCAAGTCGGCAAGACGACGAGCCGCATCAATCACAACGGCGACACCCGCGCGGTTGTCAAGGGATTTACCGGTGAGACGGCCGTTTAGCATATCGCAGGGGCGCACGGCAAAGGAAACGCGGTCTCCAGGCGTGACCAATTCCGCCAGACGATCGTGCGAAAGCCCGCAGTCGATCATCATATCCTCCAACTTAGGCGCCTTCTCGCTCTCTTTTTTCAAATGGGGCGGAAGACTTGAGAATACGCCGAAAAGCTCCTGCTTGGCATGGACGATCACGTCCTGATCGGCGAGGGTGCGCACGTCGACGCCGCCGCAAGCGGCCACGCGCAAGAATGCGCCGTCGATCGCGGTAACGACAAAACCGATCTCATCAATATGCGCGTCGAGCAAAACGCGGCGGGTCCCGCTTCCAATGGTACAAAGCAGGCCGCCCATGGAATCCCGGCGAATTTCGCCCAGGGGCGCAAGTGCGTCCTCGGCGACCTGCAGGGCGGTGCTTCCGCCGCCGACGCCGTCCGCCTCACTCAGAGACAACAACAACTCTTTCAGTTCCATAGTACTCCTCCGTTCAGGAAAGAAGCCGATGTTTCCATCGGCTTCGGTGCATCAGAGAGCTTTGACAAGCTGTTTGAAATGCTTGCCGCGCAGTTCAAAATTGGCGTAAGCATCGAAGCTCGCGCAAGCCGGACTGAGGGTGACGATGTCACCTGCTTTGGCCTTTTGATAGGCAGTCTGCACGGCCTGCTCCATATTCTCGACCCGCACGATCTCGGGACAGCCGTCGGCATAACCGGGGTCGGCGCGAACGACGGATTCGATGGCGTCCGCCGTCGGGCCGGAGAGGATCAGGAGCTTGACTTTTTCGACCAGGTGGGGCGCAAGCGGATCGAAGGGAATGTGCTTATCATAGCCGCCGGCAATGAGGATGACCTTCTGCTGAAAGGCGGCGAGGCCGGCGATGGTGCGGGTGGGACTGGTGGCAATGGAGTCGTTATAGTATTTGACGCCGTCCAGCTCACGAACAAACTCGATACGGTGCTCGACGCCCTGGAAGGAGCGCGCCGTTTTCACAATATTCTCCGGCGTCACATAGCCCCAGACGGCACAGATCGCGGCAAGGAAATTCTCCACATTGTGCTCGCCGATGACCCTGATGTCGTCACGGCGCATGACCTCGGTCAGACCGTTTGCGTCGGACATATAGAGGACGCCGTCCGCTCCGTAATAGGCGCCGTTCTCCACAGGACGGCGATAGCTGAACATGAGCGATTGACCGCGCACGTCCTTTTCAAAGCCGGCTGTAATCTCATTGTCGGCGTTGAGTACGGTGCGGGAGAAGGCGTTCTGATGGATGAGGATATTGCGCTTGGCATTGATATACTCGTCCATGGTCTTGTGGACGTCGAGATGATTGGGCGCGATGTTGGTGATGACGCTCACGTTGGGACTCTTACGCATGGAAATCAGCTGGAAGGAGGAAAGCTCCACCACGGCGCAGTCCTCGGGGTCGATCTCATCCACAATGGGCAGCAGGGGTCGACCGATATTTCCGCCCAGGTGGACCTTATAGCCCTGCGTTTCCAGCATGCGTGCGATCAGGGTGGTCGTGGTCGTCTTGCCGTCGGAGCCGGTCACAGCGAACAATTTGCAGGGGCAAAGATCGAAAAACACCTCCATCTCTGAGGTAAC
>CAMHOI010000121.1 GCA_946186725.1 uncultured Clostridia bacterium | reverse complement strand
CGCCCCATCATCTGACGATGACAGACGAATGCGTCGACCTCAAGGACAGCGCGACAAAAGTCAGTCCGCCCCTTCGTGGGAAAGCGGACGTCGAGGCGCTTTTGGCCGGCCTCAAGGACGGCACGATCGACGCTATCGCGACCGATCATTCGCCGCACGCGGAAGAGGAAAAGGACGTGGAGTACGCGCTCGCGCCCAGCGGATTCCCGGGACTTGAGACGGCGGTGGGCGTGCTTTTGACCGACCTCTGCCATGAGGGCAAAGCGGAGCTGCCGCTGCTAATATCTAAGATGACGGCGGAGCCGGCGAAGATCCTCGGCCTTACGGATGCCGGTACGCTGTCGGTGGGAGCGCCCGCCGATATCACGATTATCGATACGGAACTGAAATGGACGGTGGACGCCGAAAAATTCTATACGCGCGGCACCCATTCGCCCTTCGTCGGACGGGAACTCACAGGCAAGGCCGTCCTGACGATGGTGGATGGCCGGATCGTCATGCGGGACGGCGCGATTGAATAAGTGGGGGGGCGAGATTTTGAAAGGGAAATTAATTTTAGAGGACGGCACGTCGTTTTCCGGAGAGCTTTTCGGCGAGGCAAATACGGTGGGAGAGGTCGTGTTCAACACGGGCATGACCGGCTATCAGGAAATCCTGACCGATCCCTCGTATTGCCGTCAGATTGTCACACTCACATACCCCTTGATCGGGAATTACGGTATCAACGAAGTCTTCATGCAGTCGAGAAAATCCTTCGTGCGCGGGCTGATCGCCGGGGAGCTCTGCGACGTCGGCAGCAACCGCCTTGCGGCGAGCACGATACGGGAATTCCTGCAAAGCGAGAATATCCCGTGTCTCCATGAGGTCGATACGCGCCGCGTCACGCGCCATATACGATCGGAGGGCACGATGAAGGGCGTCATCGTCCCGGAGAACATGCCCGACGAGACGGTGAAGGAGCTTCTTTCCACGTCGACGGAAGCGGGCGTCGTTCGGGAGGCCACGACGCCGGAGCCGTATACCATCGAGGGCGACGGATTTCATGTCGCGGTGCTCGATCTGGGCATAAAAAGGAATATCCTGAAGGCGTTTAAGCTCAGGGATTATAAGCTCACCGTGCTTCCCGCTACGGCGACGGCGGAGGAGGTGCTTGCGCTCGCGCCCGACGCCGTGTTCCTCTCGAACGGCCCGGGCGACCCGAAGGATGTGCCGGAAGCCATCGCAACGGTGAAGGCTTTGATCGGGAAAAAGCCGATGTTCGGCATTTGCCTCGGTCATCAGCTGTTCGCGCTTGCCATGGGGGCCGACACCTACAAGCTGAAGTTCGGCCATCGCGGCTCGAATCAGCCGGTGAAAGCGCTTTCGACGGGACGCGTCCATATCACTTCGCAGAATCACGGCTACGCGGTGGACGAGAATTCCCTGGCAGGGCTTCCGCTTGTCGTCACGCACCGATCAGTCAACGACGGCACGGTGGAGGGCATCCGCCATACGGAATTGCCCATCTTTTCCGTGCAGTATCACCCGGAGGCGTCGCCGGGGCCGGAGGAAAACACCTGCCTGTTTGACGATTTCGACGCGATGATCCGAGCGAGCAAGGAGGGAGCGTGAGCCATGCCTAAGAAAGAATATCTCAAAAAAGTCATGGTCATAGGGTCCGGCCCGATCATCATAGGGCAGGCGGCTGAGTTTGACTACGCGGGAACGCAGGCGTGCCGCGCTCTGAAGGAGGAAGGCCTGGAGGTCGTTCTCGTCAACAGCAACCCAGCGACAATCATGACGGACGCGCATATTGCCGACCGCGTCTATATCGAGCCTTTGACGGCGGATTTCCTGGCGGAGATTATCGCGAAGGAAAGGCCGGACGGCCTGCTCGCCACGCTCGGCGGGCAGGCGGGGCTGAATCTCGCCGTGAAGCTGGCGGAAAACGGGACGCTGGAAAAGTACGGCGTGGAGCTGCTCGGCACCTCGATCGAGGCCATCAAGAAGGCGGAGGATCGGGAGCTTTTCAAGGAAACCATGCAAAAGCTCGGCGAACCGATTCCCGAGAGCACCATCGTCGAGGACGTGGCGTCGGCTATCGCATTCGCCGACACCATCGGCTATCCCTTGATCGTCCGTCCTGCGTATACGCTGGGCGGAACCGGCGGCGGCATCGCAGAAAACGAGGAAGAACTCGTCGAGATTGTCATCAAGGGCCTCAAGTACAGCATGATCGGCCAGGTGCTGATTGAACGCAGCGTGGCGGGCTGGAAGGAAATCGAGTACGAGGTCATGCGCGACAGCGCCGGGAACTGTATCACCGTCTGCAACATGGAAAACGTCGATCCTGTCGGCGTACATACGGGCGACAGTATCGTCGTCGCTCCGACCCAGACGCTGACCGACCACGAGTGCCAAATGCTCCGCAGCGCGAGCCTGCGCATTATCTGCGAGCTCGGCATCGAGGGCGGCTGCAACGCGCAGTACGCGCTCGACCCGAACAGCGACAGCTACTACGTCATCGAGGTCAATCCCCGCGTCAGCCGTTCTTCGGCTCTGGCGTCGAAGGCTACGGGCTATCCGATTGCCAAGGTTTCGGCCAAGATCGCTGTCGGCTACACCCTCGACGAGATCACGAACGCGGTCACGCAGAAGACAAAGGCCTGCTTCGAGCCTTCCATCGACTATATCGTCGTGAAGTTCCCGCGCTGGCCCTTCGACAAATTCATTTACGCGGATCATACGATCGGTACGCAAATGAAAGCCACCGGCGAGGTCATGTCCATCGACAGGAAGTTCGAGGCGGCACTCCTGAAAGCGACGCGATCCCTCGAGATTGGCGTGAACCGTTTGCACCTCGCAGTCATCGATACATGGGACGACGAGCGCGTAAAGAAAGAAATCAGGAAAATCAACGACCAGCGCCTGTTTGTCATAGCGGAGGCGTTCCGCCGCGGCGTCGCCACGGTCGACGAGGTTTACGACATAACGAAGATTGACCGTTGGTTCCTTCGCAAGATCAAAAACATCGCCGACATGGAACGGGCGCTTTCGGAGGAGGAGCTGACGCCGAGTCTTATGCGTGCAGCGAAAAATATCGGGCTTTCGGACGCGTCGATCGCCGAGATCACAAAGTAGGACGCTCCGGAAGTCGATGGGCATCCTGCCGAAATACAAGATGGTTGACACCTGCGCGGCGGAATTCGAGGCTGCGACGCCTTATTACTACTCGACGTTCTGTGCCGAAGAAAACGAGGCGACGCCTTCCGATGCGCGGAAGGTCATCGTCCTTGGCTCCGGGCCCATTCGTATTGGGCAGGGCGTGGAGTTCGACTATTGCTCGGTTCATTCTGTCTGGGCGCTTCGAGAAATGGGCATTGAGGCTATCATCATCAACAACAATCCCGAAACGGTCAGCACGGACTTTGACATTTCCGACAGGCTCTATTTTGAACCCTTGACTCCGGAAGACGTTCTGAACATCATCGAGCAGGAGAAGCCGGAGGGCGTCATAGTCCAATTCGGCGGACAGACAGCCATCAATCTCGCGGCATCGCTCCAAAAGGCAGGCGTAAAAATCTTCGGTACCTCTGTGGACGGCATTGACCGCGCTGAGGATCGGGAGCGATTCGACGAAGTTTTGACACAAACTCAGATTCCGCGGCCAAAGGGGACGAGCGTGACGACGGTAGAGGATGCTTTTTCCGGCGCTGCAGAGATTGGCTATCCCGTCATGGTGCGCCCCTCGTATGTTTTGGGCGGCCGAGCCATGGAAATCGTCTACAACGAAGAAGAGCTTCGTGACTACATGAGCCGGGCGGTCAAAGTCACACCCGATCACCCGGTACTTGTCGACCGTTAT
>CAMHOI010000120.1 GCA_946186725.1 uncultured Clostridia bacterium | reverse complement strand
CCTCCGGCACCGTCTTCCACGCCTTCCTGGGCGAGAAGCTGCCCGACTGGAAGGCGGCGGCCACCCTCGTGCGCAAGATCGCCGAGAATTACAAGCTACCCTACTACACCCTGTCCCCGACCTACTCCGTGTGCAAGACTCACGGCTACCTGGCGGGCGAGCAGGCGGTCTGCCCCGAGTGCGGGGAGAAGACGGAGGTCTACAGCCGCATCACCGGCTATTACCGTCCCGTCCAGAACTGGAACGACGGCAAGACCCAGGAGTACAAGGACCGCAAGGTCTATGACATCGGCCGCTCTCATCTGACCCATGAGGGCCCCCTGCACGCCTTTGCGCCCGAGCAGGCCCCCGCCGCCTCTGCCGCCCCCGCGACCGAGGCCGACAGCGGCGTCTATCTCTTCGCCACCGCCACCTGTCCCAACTGCAAGATCGCCTGCGCCGCGCTGGACAAGGCGGGCGTCGCCTACGAGAAGGTCCTCGCCAACGAGGAGCCGGAGAGGGCGGAGGCCTTCGGGATCCGTCAGGCGCCCACCCTCGTGATCGCCGGGCCCGACGGCGTCGAGAAGTACGCCGGCGTCTCCGAGATCAAGAAATATCTGCAGAAATAAGGGAGATCCATGTTTGACGTCATCGTGGTCGGCGGCGGCCCCGCCGGCCTGACGGCGGCCGTCTACGCCCGCCGTGCCAACAAGTCCGTCCTCGTGCTCGAAAAGGGCACCTTCGGGGGACAGATTACCCATTCTCCCAAGGTCGAGAACCTGCCCGGCTTCACCGAGATCTCGGGCAACGCCTTTGCCGAGCGGCTGGTCGATCAGGCCCTTGCGCAGGGCGCTGAGATGGAGATGTGCGAGGTCCTCAAGATCGAGGACGGCCCCGTCAAGCGGGTCTTCACCGACGAGGGCGTCTTTGAGGGCCGGACCGTCATCCTTGCGGCCGGCGCCACCCACCGTATGCTCGGCCTGCCGGGCGAAGAGCGATTCGTGGGGGAGGGGATCTCCTTCTGCGCGGTGTGCGACGGCGCCTTCTACCGGGGCCGGCGCGTGGCCGTCATCGGCGGAGGCAACTCCGCCCTACAGGAGGCGCTCCTGCTGTCCGAGCTGGCCGCCTCGGTCACCGTCGTACAGAACCTCGACTTCCTCACCGGGGAGCAGAAGCTCCAGGAGCAGCTCGCCGCCCGCGCCAACGTCACCGTCATCCTCGGCACCGTCGTCGACGGCCTGCTCGGGGAGGGGACGCTGACCGGCCTGCGTCTGCGCCGGGAGAAGGACGGCGCGCTGAGCGAGCACGCCTTCGACGGTGTGTTCGTCGCCATCGGCCTCATCCCGCAGAACGAGCCCTTCGCCGGTCTGATCGACCTTGACGAGCGGGGCTACGCCGCCGCCGGAGAGGACTGCCGCACCGCCCGCGAGGGCGTCTTCGTCGCCGGCGACTGCCGTCAAAAGCGGATCCGTCAGGTGACCACCGCCGCCGCCGACGGCGCCGTGGCCGCCCTGGCCGCCTGCGATTATATCGACAGTCTCAAATAGAGAAAGGAGCGCCCCCAATGAACGACGAAATCCATAACCTGCCCGAGCAATACCGTCCCCTGTCCCCTTGGGCTTACTTTGGTCTGCAGATCCTTTTCTGCGTTCCCATCGTCGGCTTCGTCTTCCTGATCGTTTTCTCTTTCTCACGCGGGAACATCAACCGCCGCAACTTCGCCCGCTCCTATTTCTGCGTCTACGCCATCGTCGGCGTCATCCTGCTCATCTGTCTGCTGACCGGCGGACTGGCCACCGTCGCGCAGTACTTCGCCCGATAACGAAAAGCGCCGCTTGGGCGGCGCTTTTTCCATCTTGACGAAAGGAGGCGATCCCGTGGATCGCGCCTATATGCAGCAGCCCCTGCCCGCCCGGATGCGTCCCGAGAGCATCGACGAGATCGTCGGCCAGCAGCATCTGCTCGGCCCCGGCAAGATCCTGCGCCGACTGATCGAGCAGGACGCCGTCTCCTCCATGATCTTCTGGGGCCCGCCCGGGGTGGGAAAGACCACCCTCGCCGGCGTCATCGCCGCCCAGACCAAGGCCCGCTTCATCAACTTTTCCGCCGTCACCAGCGGGATCAAGGAGATCCGCGCCGTCATGGAGGAGGCCGAGCAGACCCGCCTGCTCGGGGAGACGACTATCCTCTTCGTGGATGAGATCCACCGCTTCAACAAGGCACAGCAGGACGCCTTTCTCCCCTTCGTCGAGCGGGGGAGCATCATCCTCATCGGCGCCACCACCGAGAATCCCTCCTTCGAGGTCAACGGGGCGCTGCTCTCCCGCTGCAAGGTCTTTGTGCTCAAGGCCCTCACCGAGGAGGAGATCGCCACCCTCCTGCGCCGCGCCCTGACCGATCCGCGCGGCTTCGGCGGGCAAAGCGTCGCCGTCGACGAGGACGCCCTGCAGATGATCGCCTCCTTCGCCAACGGGGACGCGCGCACCGCCCTGTCCACCCTGGAGATGGCCGTGCTCAACGGCAATATGCAGGACGAGAGCGTCACCGTGACCGCCGAAACGGTGGAGCAGTGCGTCTCCCGCAAATCCCTGCTCTACGATAAAAAGGGCGAGGAGCATTACAATCTCATCTCTGCTTTGCACAAATCCATGCGCAATTCCGACCCCGACGCCGCCGTCTACTGGCTGGCCCGGATGCTGGAGGCGGGGGAGGATCCCCTCTATATCGCCCGCCGCCTCGTCCGCTTCGCCGCCGAGGACGTGGGCCTGGCCGATCCGCGTGCGCTGGAGCTCACCGTGGCCGCCTATCAGGCCTGCCACTTCATCGGGATGCCCGAATGCAGTGTCCACCTGACCGAGACGGCGGTCTACCTCTCCCTCGCTCCCCGCTCCAACGCGCTTGACCGCGCCTATATGGCGGCCCGCCACGACGCCATGACGCAGATGGCCGAGCCCGTCCCCCTCCACCTGCGCAACGCCGAGACCAAGCTGATGAAGGAGGTCGGTTACGGCAAGGGCTACCGCTACGCCCACGACGAGCAGGACAAGATCGCGGATATGGACTGCTTGCCCGACGCCCTGCTCGGCCGCGTCTATTACGATCCCACCGACCAGGGGCACGAGGCCCGCTTCAAGGATCGCCTCGCCTTCATCAAGCAGTGGAAGAAGGAGCACAGAAAGCGCTGACGCGCCCGTTGACTTTTTCCGCGTCCCGTGATAGAATAGCGGTGTTCCCGCTGGTTTAGCTCAGTTGGTAGAGCAGCTGATTTGTAATCAGCAGGTCGCAGGTTCGAGCCCTGTTACCAGCACCACAGGCAGGGCCTGACCCGATTCCGGGTCAGGCCCTGCTTTTCTTTTGCCTCTGACGTGACGGGGTCCGTGATCGGCTTTCGTATCAAAAAAAGCACCGGCGCGGGCAGGTGCTTTTTTGGTTTACATAAAACTGATCTCTTTCTTCAGCCACGCGTCCAGGAAGGCCAGCTGCTCCCCGGTGTGGAACCAATGCTCGCCGCCCGGCATTACCGTCAGCGAGGCGCCGACGCGCCCAGCAAAGCCGCGTACCGCCTCCGAAGACTGCAGCGCGTCCCGCTCGCCGCAGAGGACGGCCGTCTTCGCCCGCCATACGACGGGGTGCGCCCGCACCCATGAGAGGTACGCCCAGGACAGCTCGCCCTCGTCGGTGGGGACGGCGCCGCATTTTTCCAGAACACGCTCGTCCACGCCCGCCCGCGCCATCATGCCCGCGATGAGCTCCTCCATGTCCACGATGGGGGAAATGAGGCAGGCCCGCTCGATCTCCCGGTCATAGAGCGCGTGCATGGCAAAATAAGCCCCAGATCGGAAGAGCGTCGTGTAGGGAAAGAGTGTAGATCTCGGTGGTCGCCG
>CAMHOI010000119.1 GCA_946186725.1 uncultured Clostridia bacterium | reverse complement strand
ACGATCTGATTTTCTGGATTCTGGAAGACCATCGACACCGTTTCGCGGATCTTCCACAAATTGTTTTCGTCCCGCGAGTCCAATCCCGAGATAAAACAAGCGCCCTGCATCGGAACGAGCAGGGCGTTAAGGTGTTTGGCCAGCGTGGACTTTCCAGAGCCATTGCTGCCGACCAGGGCGATCCACTCGCCCTGCCGCACCTCAAGACTGACGTCTTCAAGCGCGGGCCTCCCCGTGTCGGAGTAAGAATAGCCAACACCCCTCAGGGAGATCATTTCAGGCTGATGCATTTCTCAGGGCTTAGTCAACCAGAGCGATGACAGCCATCTGCGAAGCGTCGCCAAGACGCGTGCGCGTGCGGATGATACGAGTGTATCCGCCCGGACGCTCGGCAAAACGGGGCGCCACTTCGTCAAACAGTTTGATGACAGCTTCTTTGTGATTCATGCGCGAAATAACGATGCGGCGATCGTTGAGCGTGCCGCCCTTGGCGCGGGTGATGATGCGCTCGGCAACGCGGCGGACTTCCTTCGCACGGGTCACGGTGGTCTCGATGCTGCCTTCCAGGATCAGACTCGCCACCATGTTGGCCAGCATCGCTTTTCTGTGGCTGCTGTGGCGGCCGAGCTTTCTGTGGGCATCTCCATGTCTCATAGGACTTTACTCCTCCTTGGTAGTGCTCTCTGCACTGGTCTTTTCGTCGCTGAGGACAATGCCGTACTTGGCCATCTTCTCTTCGATCTCGCGAAGAGAGATCTTGCCAAGATTGCGGATCTTCAGCAAGTCATCCTTGCTGCGGCTGACAAGATCGCCGATCGTGTGGATACCGCCGCGGAGCAGGCAGTTCTCGCTTCTGATGGAGAGCTCCAGTTCTCTGACGCCCTTCGCATAGAGCGAATTCACCGCCGGATCGCCGCCGGCCGGATCGTCCTTGCCATCGCCGGCCGCGCCGCCGGTACTGTCGTCGTTCAGTCCCTCCTCGTCGGGATGCAGCTTGCGCAGCTCCTGAACAACGATGTCAAAATACTCGCGGAGCAGCTTCGCCGCTTCTCCGACTGCGATGTCGGGCGCGACGACGCCGTTGGTGGCGATGTTCATCACGATCTTTTCATAGTCCGTAGTCTGGCCGACGCGCGCCGCCTGCACTTCGTACTTCACGCGAAGCACGGGCGAATAGATCGCGTCGATCATCAGCGCATCAACGGGTAGATAGACCGGACGCGGACGATCCACGGTGGCGTAGCCGACGCCCTGCTCGATATACACTTCGAGCGAAAGCGAATGACCTTCGGCCATCGTGCAGATATACGCATCGGGATCTATAAACTCGATCTCGCTGTCTTTCTGAAAATCAGCTGCCGTAACCCTGCCGCCGCCGTCGACATCCAGCTTCAGCGTGCGGTATTCGGCGCTATGGGAGCGGACAGGCACGTGCTTGAGATTCAGCAGCAGCTCGATAACGTCTTCTTTCATGCCAGGGATCGTCGTAAATTCGTGCTGAGCGCCTTCCACGCGGACCGCGCTGATTGCCGCTCCCTTGATCGACGAAAGCAGCACGCGGCGAAGAGCGTTACCTATCGTCTGACCGTAACCGCGTTCGAGAGGTCCGATCACCAGCCGTGCGGCGGTGCTGGAACACTCTTCAACTTGAATCTCAGGCCGCATAATCTCCAAAGATCCCCACACCTTTCCTATAACTCCATAGCCCGCTGGGGCTACGACGGATTCTGCGCAGCTTTAACAACAAAATGCGCTTACTAGACGCGGCGTCTCTTGGGAGGACGGCAGCCGTTGTGAGGGATCGGCGTCTCGTCCTTGATGGAATTGACCTGCAGGCCGACAGCCTGAAGCGCGCGGATCGCAGACTCACGGCCGGGGCCGGGGCCCTTGACGACCACATCGACCTCACGCAGACCGTGATCCTGAGCCGTCTTGGCAGCCTGCTGAGAGGCAACCTGAGCAGCGAAAGGAGTCGACTTGCGAGCGCCCTTGAAGCCGACGTTGCCGCCGGAAGCCCAGGACAGAAGCGCGCCGCCCTTATCGGTGATGCTGATGATCGTGTTGTTGAACGTCGAGAAGATATGCGCGACACCGCTGCTGATATTCTTCTTTTCCTTTTTGCGCGTTGAGCGAGTAGCCACTGAACGTTACCTCCCTTGGTTATGCGGTCTTCTTGCCGGCGACGGGACGTGAACGTCCTTTGCGGTTCTTCAGCGTGCGGGCATTCGTCTTCGTGCGCTGGCCGCGGCAAGGCAGGCCCAGACGGTGACGGATACCGCGATAGCAGCCGATGTCCATAAGACGCTTGATGTTCATGGACACTTCACGGCGAAGGTCACCCTCCACCTTGTGATTGTTCAAAACTTCCGTGCGAAGCAGCTGGGCTTCTTCTTCGGAAAGATCCTTGACGCGGGTATCGGGATTGACGCCCGTCTTCTTGAGGATCTCGCGCGCGGTGCTCAGACCGATGCCGTAGATATACGTAAGGCCGATCTCAACGCGCTTGTCGCGGGGAAGATCAACTCCTGCAATTCGAGCCATACCAGTTACCTCCTAGCTCCCTGACGCTGTTTATGACGAGGATCGCGGCTGCAGATGACGCGGATGACGCCATTGCGCTTGATCACTCGGCAATACTCACAAATGGGTTTAACAGATGATCTAACCTTCATAGTTTGTACACACTCCTCATGGACACTCCGCATGGCGCACGCACAGCGCGCGACGCGGCATATCGACTACTTATAACGGTAGGTGATCCGCCCTCTGGTCAGGTCATACGGAGACAGCTCCACCAAGACCTTGTCGCCGGGCAGGATGCGGATGAAATGCATCCTCATCTTTCCCGAGACGTGAGCCAGAATGACCTGTCCCGTTTCCAGCCTGACGCGGAAAAACGCATTGGGCAAGGGCTCTTCAACTTCGCCGTGGGCCTCGATCACATCGTCCTTGTTAGCCATGGAACCTTCCAAACCTCCCTCAAGATCCCGGCTAGTGCCAGGGAGTCAGGATCTCGGCGCCGTCTGCTGTGACCAGCACCGTCTTCTCGAAATGGGCCGCGTCGGAACCGTCTGCCGTCGAAACGAGCCAGCCGTCATCCCCGTCCTTCAGGGCTTCCTTGCCGCTCATGATCATGGGCTCGATCGCGATCGTCATGCCCTTCAGCAGCGTGACGCCCGTACCGGCTTCGCCGTAGTTCAGCACTGACGGCGCTTCATGAGGATGACGTCCGATTCCGTGTCCTGCGTATTCCCGCACGATACCGTAGCCTTTGGGTTTTACAAAAGATTCCACAGCGTGCCCGATGTCTCCGAGAGTCGCCCCGGCTTTCACGCGGGCGATCGCACGCTCCAGACTTTCCCGCGTGACGTCGAGCAGAGCCTGCCGCTGCGGCGAGACGTTTCCCACCGCGTAGGTATAGCAGGCGTCGGCATGAAGCCCCTGATAGCAGGCCATGACGTCAACGCTGACAATGTCGCCCTCTTCAAGGACCCGCGAATCGCTCGGGATCCCGTGAACCACTTCGTCGTTCACCGACGTGCATACCGAAGCCGGATAAGGATCAGGGATCCCGGGGACCGCGTACCCCTTTTCAGAAGGCGTGGCCCCGTTCTTCCTGATAAAGTCCTCGGCGTAACGGTCGATGTCGGCAGTCGTGATTCCCGGCTTGACAAAATCTTTCAGATTCATCAGCAGCTCGGCAAGAATCGCGCCGGCACGACGCATTTTTTCAATATCGCCGGCAGACTTGAGAGAAATCATGCACGACTCCCAAGCATGGCTTCGATGTGACCTAAAACCTTATCTCCGGCCTCAGCTCCGGGAACTCTGAGCAGAAGGCCTGCCTTGCCGTAGTAATCGACAAG
>CAMHOI010000118.1 GCA_946186725.1 uncultured Clostridia bacterium | reverse complement strand
CATCTTCTCCAACAAGATAAAATGCGCCGAGTACCCCTCCGCCAGGGAGCGGGTGGGCAGCACGCGCACGTCGGCGCCGTCGTAGAGCTCGGCGGCCTGCCGCGCGGTCATGAGGATGTTGGAATCGTTGGGCAGCACGAGGATGACCTCGGCGTTGAGCCGCGCAAAGGCGTTCAGGAAGGCCTCCGCGGGCGGGTTGTTGGTCTGGCCGCCCTCGACGATGGCGTTGACGCCGATCTGACGGAAATAGTCGGCGATGCCGGCGCCGTTGGCGGTCGCCACCACGGCGTAGCGCACCCGCTCGCCCGCCGGGTCGGCGGGCTCTTCTGCGGACGCGGCGGCGACGGGCATATCGTCGTCGGCGTCCTCAAGGGCCTTGCCCTGCTCGGTCAGCCACATTCCCTCAAAGAGGTACGTCAGCCCCGCGCCGCCGCTGTCGACGACGCCGGCCTCCTTGAGGACGGGGAGCAGCTCGGGCGTGTGGGAGAGGGATTCCTTCATGGCGGCGGTCAGGGCGCCGAGGCATTCGTCGAAATCGCCGGCTTGCGGCACCGCCTCGCCCGCCTGGCGCATGACGGTCAGCATGGTCCCCTCCACGGGATCGCCGACGGCGGCGTAGGCGCGCTTGACCCCGCTGTCGTAGGCGGTCAGGAAGTCGGTCACGCCCAGCGCGTCCTTCCCCCGGGCGCCTTCGGCAAAGCCGCGCACGAACTGGGAGAGGATGACGCCGGAGTTGCCCCGCGCGGAGAGAAGCGTCCCGCGGGAAAAGGCCTTCATGGCGTCGCCCACGGGGCCGTCACGGCCTTCGAGGGCGGACACGCCGCCCTCGAAGGTCATGGTCATGTTCTTGCCGGTATCGCCGTCGGGGACGGGAAAGACGTTCAGCTCGTCCACGACGGCCATGTGCCGTTTCAGGTTGGCGTAGCCGCCGCGCAGCAGGGTGGTCAGCGCGACGGTGTCCAGCACCAGATGAGGCATCAGTCTTTGCCTCCTTCAACGGTAACTTCCTTGCCCACGCAGAAGGCGATGACGGTGCCGGGTCCGGTCGAGGCACCGACGATGGGCGCGATGACGTTGATGTAGCAATCCTTGAAGGGCACCCTGGCCAGGATCTCATCCCTGAGGGCGAGGATCTCCTCCTCGGCGTCCGCGTGGGAGAGCCAGAGGGTCTGCTTTTCGGGCTCGACGACGGCCTCGGCGACCATGGCGGCGATCTCGGCGCGGGCGTTGCGGGCGCCCTTGACCTTCTTGACGGCGTAGTTCTGCCCGATGCGGTCGGAGATGAGGATGGGCTTGACGCCGAAGAGGTTGCCGAAGAAGGCGCTCGACGCGGTCACGCGGCCGGCGCGGCGGAGGTATTCGAGACTGTTGACGGTGCCGAACTGGTGAACGGTCAGACGGATGGCCTCCAGATGGTCGGCGGTCTCGTCCAGCGACCGGCCCTCATCCCGCCAGTCGGCGGCGACCTGGGCAAGGTATCCCTCGCCCAGCGAACTGATGAGCGTGTCCACGCAGCGGATCCGTCCCTCGGGGAAGGAGGGCGCCAGCTCGTCGGCGATGAGCCGCGCGAGCTTGACCGACCCGCTCAGCGCCGAGGAGCAGGCGACGTACAGCACGTCCTCGCCCGCCTCGAGATGGGCGCGGAAGACGCTCTCAAACACGGCGCGGGGGACCTGTGTGGTCTGGATACGGGTCCCCTCGCGCATGAGGTCGTAAAACGCCTTGCTGGAGTGGGCCTGCCAATCGGGCAGGGCGGGGTATTCCTCCTGCCCGATGGTGTAGTTCATGTGGGCGTAATCGATCCGCCGGGCGGCGAGCACCGCGGGGTCGAGGTCACAGGTGGAATCGGTCACGATGGCAAACGGTCTCACGAATAAAGCCCCTTTCGTCGGCTATTTTCTCTTGATGTCGGCGGAAATGGCGTCCATAATGGCCCTCTCCTCGGAATAATCCTCGCTGATCTCCTTGCCGCGGTAGAACACCGCGCACAGGCCCGGGCCGATGTTGGCGCCGCAGCTCATGCCCACGGGGAGCAGGATGATCTCCTTGGGCGCAAAGCGGGCCTGCACCTGCTCGGCGAGGAGCTTGGCGGCCTCCTCGCGGTTGGAGTGGGCGACGAAGAGGATCTGCTCTTCGGGATCGACGATGGTCTTGTCGATGTATTCCAGAATGGCGCGGAAGGCGTCCTTCTTGCCCTTGAACTTGCCCAGCACGTCGGCCATGCCCGTGCGGTTGAGGTCGGCGCAGAGGTTGAGGCCGATCATGTTGCCGAAGAAGGCCTTGAAGTTGGACACGCGGCCCGTCTTGACCAGGAAGAAGAGGTCGTCCATGGTGCCCATCTGATGGATGCGGTATTTCTCCGTCTCCAGGAAGGCGGCCGTCTCCTCGAGGGTGGCGCCCTCCTCCCGCTTCTGCGCGGCGAGGATGACCATCAGGCCCAGCGAGGTCGAATAATGCAGGGAATCCACGCATACGATCTTGCGGTCGGGATACTTGGACCTCAGCTCCTCGGCGACCATGCAGCAGCTCTTGTAGTTGGCGGACAGGCCGGTGGACAGCGAAATGCTCAGCACGTCCCGCCCCTCGGCGAGCTCCGCCTCAAAGGCGCGGGCGATCTCGCCCAGCGGGATGGACGCGGTCTTGTAGAGGGCGGTGCGCCCCTTCATGCTGTCGTAAAAGGCCTCCGGGGTGATGAAGCCCCAATCGAGGTCGGCGAGCTCCTCCCGCCCGTCGGGAAAGTAGATGGGGCCGCGCAGATAGTCGCGGATGCCGAAGCGCTCACGCAGCTCTTTGGACAGGTCACAGGCGCTGTCGGGGATGATGGCAAAAGAAGCCATTGGTACGGATGCCTCCTTATTTTCGCCGTCCTTCGACGGCGTTTTCACACATGGATAGTGTAGCATAACGAGGGGGTATTTGCAACTGTCAATTCTTTTCGGGAAAAAAGGGGGTGCAATTTGTCGCCGTTTCTGTTATCATAGATACGATAGTGCTTTTAAGGGAGCGATGACGATGGAATGGTGGGCGTGGACGCTGATCGGCGTCGGCGTTTTGGCGGTGGGCGGCCTGGTCGCCATGCTGGCCAAAACGGCGCCGATCGCCCGCAGGGTATACGAGTCTCAGCTGGTCAAGACCTCGCCCGACAAATGGGGCCGGGTCTGCTCCGCGCCCGAGAACGAGGAGCAGGTCGCCATGTGGGAGACCGGCCTGCGCTGGGGCGAGGAGCACCGCGCCGTCTGCGAGGAGACGAGCGTCGTCAGCGACGGATTGCGTCTGTACGGCGAGCTGTTCCGCTTCGGCGGGGAGAAGTGCGTCCTCATCCTGCCCGGGCGGTGCGAGTGCCTGAAATATTCCTACTATTTTGCCGAGCCCTGGCGCAGGGCCGGCTTCAACGTCCTCGTCGTGGACCCGCGCGCCAACGGCAAAAGCGAGGGCAAGTACAACACCATCGGTGTGCGAGAGAGCGGCGACGCTCTGCGCTGGGTCGAGTGGCTGGTCGCGCAGGGGATGAAGGAGATCTGGTTCCACACCATCTGCGTCGGCTCGGCGGCGGCCATCCTCGCCATGGGCGATCCCGCCTGCCCGCCCGAGGTCAAGGGGCTGGTCACGGAGGGGTGCTTCACTTCCTTCCGGGAGACCTTCCGCCGCCACATGATGGCCGAAAAGCGGCCCCTTTTCCCCGTGCTCGATCTTTGCATGCTCAACGTCCGCCGCTTCGCCGGCGTCAGCCCGGCCAAGGCCGCGCCCATCCGCAACGTCGGACGGCTGAAGCAGAGTGTGCTCTTCCTGTTCGGAGAGCGGGACGTCTTCTCCGTGCCCGCCGAGAGCCGGCGGCTCTATGCACGCTGTGCCTCCCCCGACAAAAAGCTGGTCTGGTTCCCCGAGGGGGGCCACTCCCATCTTCGCCTGCACGACCCCGAAGGGTACGATCGTGCCATCATCGACTTTGTAGGGGGCGACCGGGCGTGAGGA
>CAMHOI010000117.1 GCA_946186725.1 uncultured Clostridia bacterium | reverse complement strand
TACCACCGCGCTCCTTCTCGATCCACCGCATTGTTCGGTTTTCAGGGCTCGTTGCAATCATACCGGTAGACCGGGTCCTTGCAGCGCAAGGACCCTTTTTGTCTCCCGGAAAAGGAGGGCAGATCATGAACATCTGGCACGACATCGATCCCGCGCGTATGACGCCGACCGACTTTATCTCCGTCATCGAGATCCCCAAGGGCGGCACCGTCAAGTACGAGATGGATAAGGAGACCGGCCTGCTGCGCGTGGACCGCGTCCTGCACACCGCTACCCACTATCCCGCCAATTACGGCTTCCTGCCCCGCACTTACGCCGACGACAACGACCCGCTCGACGTGCTGGTCATGGGCAGCTTCGAGGCGGTGCCCCTGTCGCTGATCCGCTGCTACCCCATCGGCGCCATCAAGATGATCGACAACGACGAAAACGACGAGAAGATCATCGCCATCCCCTTCGGCGACCCAAACTACAACGTCTATACTGACATCAGCGACCTGCCCAAGCACCTGTTCGATGAAATGGCCCACTTTTTCACCGTCTACAAGGCGCTCGAGCACAAGCAGACCGCCGTCCAGGAGGTTGTCGGCGCCAAGGACGCCGTGCGCATCATCGAGTCGGCGCTCAGGCAGTACCGGGAGAAATTCGGCGCCTGACGACCCCGCCTCACGAAAGGAGTGATCGGCCGTGAAGGAAAATACCCAGACCATCGCCACCAACAAAAAGGCCTATCACGACTACTTCGTAGAGGAGAGTATGGAGGCCGGCATCGAGCTGTTCGGCACCGAGGTCAAGTCCATCCGGCGCGGCGGCGTCAACCTGAAGGACGCCTGGTGCAGCGTGGACGACGGGGAGATCTTCGTCAACGGGATGCACGTCGCCCCCTACGAGCAGGGCAACATCTTCAACCGCGACCCCTACCGCAAGCGCCGCCTGCTCCTGCACAAGCGGGAGATCCTGCGCCTCTTCGGCACCCTCAAGCAGCAGCAGGGGCTGACCCTCATCCCCCTGTCCCTCTACTTCAAGGGCTCCCGCGTCAAGGTGCAGCTCGGCCTCTGCCGGGGCAAGAAGCTCTACGACAAGCGCGCCGACCTCGCCGCGAAGGCGGTCGCGCGGGACAACGAGCGGTATTTTAAGGAAAAACAGCAATAACGAAACGGATATACTACGTATATAAGGGGGCGTAAAGGCTTCGACGGGGATCTTGAATCACGATAAGCGAGTAGCGGTGCGGTACCGCTATAAAAGCCGCAACCTTTCAAAACAAACGACAACAATACTGTTGCTCTCGCTGCTTAACTAAAGCAGCGCGTCCGACCCGCCTTACCGTCGAGCGGTACAGGGCGTCATTGAGACGGTGAACGTGAACCGGCGAGCGTTCGGTAGCCGGTCATGACCTACGGACTACTCAAGGCGTGAGTGTGTCAATTCACGCGCGCTGAGGGGAATGCAAAGAATTGACTGTACTCGGAGAAAGTCGTGAGGATGGGTTTTCGGACGCGGGTTCGATTCCCGCCGCCTCCACCAAACGCAAAAAGCACCCTTTGGGGGTGCTTTTTTGCTTGTTTTGGCGGGAACGACTCTCCGGGGGTGAGTCGTTCAGCCCGCGGGCGTGTCGGAGCGGAGCGACGAGCGATTCCCGCCGCCTCCACCACGTTCTGTTCTTCTTTTATCATTTTCTTTTTGTCCGGGTCAAAGACGCCGGCTTTTCGGAGTGCCGGCAGGGGCCGGGCGTAATTCTGTGCCGGTTGTCGCCTTTTGAGGCCGCGTTTGTTGTCAGATCAGCCAAAGATAATCCCCTTTTTTAGCAATTGTTAAATATTGTGCTAAAACACCATAACTTTATCACTTGTAGAATTGTCTCGTTTACATGTACAATAATGACGGATCGTTGTATCTGCGCACGGCGTAGTGCGCCCAAAACACGCTTTTTCAATTTGAAAGGAGAGACATCCATGGCAAAGAAAATTGTAAGTTTGCTTTGCGCTCTTGCGATGCTGGCGACGATGATCGTCGTTTCCACCGTCAGCGCGAGCGCGGCGCAGATCACAGACAATCTGCTTTCCGGTGACAACATCGGCAAGTGGACGGTCACGCGCGCCGGCTCCGGCGGCGTCAACTTCTCCGGTGCGGTCAACATGACCACCTATTCCGGATGGACGACGAAGTATACCGCCGACGACGACATCACCGGCATGCTCCTCGTCCATTTGTACAACAGCCCCGGCAGCGACGCGCTGCGTAAGGTGACCTTCACCTACGGTGAGGCCCTTGAGCTGGGCGACGAGTTTGAGGTCTTCATGACGCCCTACAGCCGCGCCCGCAAGTACGGCGGCTCCGCGCCCTCCCGCGACTCCTACGTCGGTCTGCAGCTGGGCGACTACACCTTCAACTTCACCCGCGTGACGACCGAGTACGGCGCCGAAGGCAACTACGGCTACTACTGCCTGATCGTCTCCAAGAACGGCACCGAGATCGGCCGCACCGCGGTGACCCACAGCCAGACGGCCGCTCTTTTCAACGGCGAGGCCTTCATGACCCGCTACGCCAACGATCTGACCGTTACCACGTCCGATTACGTGCAGAGCGGCGGCACCAACTATGCCGGCGCCAACAGCCATTGGCGCACGCAGTGCCTCTCCGTGGCCGGCTCCGCTGCCGGCGGTATGCGCGGTCTGGCCTGCACTGCGGACACCGTGGACAACGGCTCCTTCCGCGACTACACCATCGTGGTCTCCGGCGGCAAGCTCTCCGTTGAGAACGTCAACGGCGATGCGCTGACCTTCTCCACCAACTCCGGCGACGTGACCGCGTTCGACGTGAGCTCCGGCGAGTTCGCTTCCGTCACGCCCGTCGTCACCCTCCAGGGCGACAACCTCTCCGCCGATAAGAACCCCATGGGCATGGTGCGTCTGACCGCCACCTACAACACGGCCGGCCCCGTTGCCGAGGTCGTTCATCTGAACGCCAACGGCGGCACGGTCGAGAGCTCCTCTCTGGAGCTGGTCGACGGCAAGCTGCCCGCGCTGCCCACCCCCACGCGCGCGCTTTACGATTTCAACGGCTGGTTCACCGCCGCTGAGGGCGGCACCGAGGTGCACGCCGGTGACGCTTGGACCGACGGCGAGACCATTTACGCCCAGTGGACCTACAACCCGCCCGCCTTCACCCTCCTGCAGGAGAACATCACGCGCAACAGCGCGGATACGAATGCCGGCTATCTTGCGAGCAACGGCTACTTTACCGGCACCAATTTCTTCTCCACCGGCTTCTACAGCTGGGCGCTGAACGATCGTGCCACCGCCGACCTCGGCACCTACAACATGAGCGAGTTCAACATTGACTTCATCCTGTGGGGCAAACAGTCCGGCGGGGACAACGATTATCAGTATGTTTGGACTTTCGGCGATCTGGTCATTACCTTCTCCAGCAAGGATTGGACGAACGCCAAGGAAGTTGCCGTGACCTATAAGGGCAACGCAATCGCCATGTCGAGCAGCACCCTGGCTGACAATGCCCAGTATCTTTACAAGGCCGACGTTGTCAACACTATGGAAGGCACCGCCAACGATCTGCTGACCGGCAACGCGACGGATGAACTGGTCGGCGCGGTCGGCGGCCGTGGCTTCACCGGCGGCAACGGTATCGACCACGCTTATTATGTCCGCGTTGCTTATGCCGACGGTACCCTGACCATCACCACGCCTTACGTGCGCGGCAACGGTGTGAACGGCACGGCTCCCGGCGTCGTTTGGACCAGCACCGGCAGCCAGGAAATGAGTTTCCTGAACGCGAATGTGTCCTGCGCTCTGGTCAGCAACCGCACCAGCGGCAATGAAAAGCCGTTGATGGTTGTCAGTAATATCGGCGGCTCTTACGTCGAAGCTGCCGTTTCCACCCTTCTGCAGCCCGTCGGCGCCACCCTGGCCGTTGACACCGACGAGACCAAGAGCACCGCGATCGAGGTCTACTATGACAAGGCCGAGA
>CAMHOI010000116.1 GCA_946186725.1 uncultured Clostridia bacterium | reverse complement strand
CGTCAGGGCCAAACGGGCGCGCGATAAGAAACTGCGCCTGAAAAAGAGACTGTAAGCGTCGGAGCACGGGCTTCCTCGTGCTCCGCTGTTTTGCGTTTTTTGCGTTTTCGCCGCATTTATGGGTTGCAATGCCCGCGCGTGTATAGTAAAATAAATATAGAGTCAATTAAATGGAGGAAAAGGCAATGTCCATCTCATTCAACGAAAAGTATGCGTCCGGTTTTTTCAACGCGGACGAGTGGGCGGGCGTTGAGCCGCAGATCCGGCTCGCGCACGACATGCTGCACAACGGCACCGGCCTGGGCAACGATTACATCGGCTGGCGCGATCTGCCCGTCAATTATGATAAGGATGAGTATGCTCGCATTCTGAAAGCGGCACAAAAGATCCGTTCCGACACGGATGTGTTCATCGTCATCGGCATCGGCGGCTCCTACTTGGGCGCCCGCGCTGCCATTGAGTTTTTGAAATCCCCTTATTACAACAACAAGAAAAAAGAGACCCCCGACATCTATTTCGTCGGCAATTCCATCAGCGGTTCCGCACTGTCCGACGTTCTTTCTCTGTGCGAGGACAGGCGCGTGAGCGTCAACGTGATCTCCAAGTCCGGCACCACCACCGAGCCCGCCATCGCCTTCCGCGTCTTCCGCGAGCTTCTTGAGCAGCGCTACGGCAAGGACGGCGCCCGCGAGCGCATCTACTGCACCACCGACCGCGCCAAGGGCACCCTCAAAGAACTGGCTGATCGCGAGGGATATGAGACCTTCGTCGTCCCCGACGACGTCGGCGGCCGTTTTTCGGTGCTGACCGCCGTGGGTCTGCTGCCCATCGCCGTGTGCGGCGCCGACCTCGAGCAGCTGATGAAGGGCGCGGCCGACGCGCGTGCGAAGTATGCCGTCTGCGGTCCCGACAACGATTGTTACCGTTACGCAGGCCTGCGCAATCTGCTCTATCGCAAGGGTAAGTCGATGGAGCTTCTCGTTAGTTACGAGCCCCGTTTCGCCATGATGGCCGAGTGGTTCAAGCAGCTTTTCGGCGAGAGTGAGGGCAAGGACAATAAGGGCCTTTTCCCGGCTTCCGTTACCTTCTCCACCGACCTCCATTCCCTGGGCCAGTTTATCCAGGAGGGGAGCCGCACCATGTTTGAGACGGTCGTTACCTTCGCCCACACCGACGCCGACGTCACCATCCGTGAGGCGGAGGACAACGGCGACGGGCTCAACTTCCTGGCCGGCAGGACCATGTCCTACATTAACCGCAAAGCGTTTGAGGGCACCGTCCTGGCGCACACCGACGGCGGGGTGCCCAACCTGGTGATCACGGTCGACCGCCCCGACGAGTACAACCTTGGCGAGCTGATCTATTTCTTCGAGAAGGCCTGCGCCATTTCCGGCTATATGCTGGGCGTCAATCCCTTCAATCAGCCCGGCGTCGAGGCTTACAAGAAGAATATGTTCGCCCTCCTCGGCAAGCCGGGGTATGAGGCCCGCCGCGCCGAGCTGGAAGCGCGGCTGAACTGATCGGTCGTCCACCGCTTCGTGCGGATCAATATAAAGGAGATGTTCGTATGATTTCTTTGATTATCGGGAAAAAGGGTTCCGGAAAGACCAAGCACCTCGTGGAATTGGTCAATGCTGCCGTCGACGCGTCCAAGGGGCACGTCGTCTGTGTGGAGAAAGGCCTGAAACTGACCTATGACCTGACCCATAAAGCCCGTTTGGTGGATTCCGATGAGTATGTGATCAACAACTATCAGGCGCTCTTTGGCTTTTTGGCCGGTATGTGCGCCGGCGACTATGATCTGACGGATCTGTTCGTGGACGCGACCCTGCGCATCGGCGGTCGGGATTATGAGGCCTTCGCCGATTTCATCGAAAAACTGTCCGGCGTGGCGGCTCTGTCCGGCGTCCATATCACCTTCACGGTATCCTGCGATCCGTCGGATCTGCCCGAACGCGTCTTCGGCTTTGCCGAGCGCATCTGAACCCGTTGGTTTCCAAGGGCCGGGACGGCGTGATCCCGGCCCTTTTTCTGCCTGCAAAAAGTTGAAAAAACGCTTGACAAACGCCGGTACTGCGAATATAATAAACCTTGTTCGGAATGAGGTGGAAACGGTGAAGGTTGATCTGCGCCCGCTGTTCACGGCGGATACCGGCGCCATTCCTCTCGACCTGACCTTCGACCTCAGCGGCCTGGATGTCAGCGGCGGATACCCGTTGTGTGAGCCCGTTCGTTTCACCGGCGGGGTGTACAACCGTGCCGGCGTCGTTACGCTGGAAGGGGAGATAAGCGCCGTATATTCGGCTCCCTGTGACCGCTGCGGGAAGGAAACGAACGCCCCTGTCTGTTGTCATGTGACGTACGTCTTGACCGAGGCGATGGCGGGGGAGGAACGGGACGACTATTGGGTCGTGCCGGACCGCGTTCTGGATATGGACGAGGTCGTACTCACCGAGCTGTTTCCTGCCCTGCCGAGCAAGCATCTTTGCTCGCCGGACTGCAAGGGGCTGTGCCCCGTTTGCGGCGCGGACCGCAACGTTGCGGATTGCGGCTGTTCTGACCGGAAGGACAATCCGTTTGCCGACGCATTGGCGAACTTTTTCGATTGATTACTTACTACTATCGTCAAGGAGGTGCTGAAGATGGCGGTACCGAAGAGAAAAACATCCAAGGCAAGAAAGAACAAGAGACGTTCTAACGTGTGGAAATTGACGGCTCCTGAGCTGGTCAGATGCCCTCAGTGCAACGAGTATAAGCGTCCGCACAGAGTCTGCCCGAACTGCGGCTACTACAATGGCCGTCAGGTTATCGTAAAAGAGGCCTGAGCTTTTTTGTCGAAACGTATCCCCACGTTCGCCGTGGGGATATTTGTTTGTCAGGAGGAAAGCCGATGTCGGTGCTGATCTCGCAGGTGGAACCCCGTTCTCCCGCCGCCCGCAAAGGGGTGAAAGCGGGCGATCTTCTGCTGTCCGTCAACGGCAACGAGATCGAGGACGTGCTGGACTACCGCTTCCATATCGTCAACGAGCGGCTGACTCTCCGCCTGCTGCGGGAGGGGAAGGAACGCACCGTCACCCTTCACAAGCGGGAGGAGGACGATCCCGGTCTGGTCTTTGATACCTACCTGATGGACCGGCAGCAGTCCTGTCGGAATCAGTGCGTGTTCTGCTTCGTCGATCAGTTGCCGAAGGGTCTGCGTGACACCCTGTATTTTAAGGACGACGATTCCCGTATGTCCTTCCTGTTCGGCAATTATATCACCCTGACCAATCTCACCGAGCACGAGGTGGAGCGGATCATCCGTCTGCACATCAGTCCGATCAACGTTTCCGTCCACACCACCAATCCCGAACTGCGTGTGAAGATGATGAAGAACCGCTTTGCGGGGGAATCGCTGGGGATCCTCTACCGGTTGGCCGAGGCGGGCACCAAGCTGAATTGTCAGATCGTCCTCTGCCCCGGGTATAACGACGGTGCGGAGCTGGATCGCACGCTGCGGGATTTGATCGGATTGTGCCCGTCGGTGCAGAGCGTGGCCGTCGTCCCCGTCGGGCTGACCCGCTACCGGGAGGGGCTGGCACCCCTGCAGAAGGTCACCCCCGCCATCGCGAGCGCGGTCATTGATACGCTGGAAAAAGCGGGGGAGGAGTGCCTTCGCCGCTTTGGCAGCCGCGTGGTTTACGCCAGCGATGAGTTTTATCTCAAGGCGGGCCGCCCTTTGCCCGATGCCGACTTTTACGGCGAGTTTGACCAGCTGGAGAACGGCGTCGGGATGTGCGCCCTGATGAAGCGGGAGTTTGCCGGCGCCGTGGAGGATACCCCCGCGGACGCCATTCCCCGCCGCGTCAGCGTGGCGACGGGGATGGGTTTTTACCCTATTCTTTGCGAAATGGTTGACACCGCCAAACGGAAATGGCATAATTTAGATGCCGTTGTCTATGGTGTGAAGAACGACTTTTTCGGTCACGACATCAACGTCAGCGGGCTCA
>CAMHOI010000115.1 GCA_946186725.1 uncultured Clostridia bacterium | reverse complement strand
GCGGAGCGCTCCGTGAAGAAGCGCCCCGCGTCAAGCTGTCATATTCTGTTCGAAGCGTCTCACGGGTTGGCGTCCGCGCCGTCCCGAGAGGCGTTGACATGGTCGAAGGAGGTCTGATCCTTGTGGGGGATGGGCTTCCACCCCAGGTTGCGGGAGAAGAAGGCCACCACGTCGATGGGGAGCTGGATGCCCAGGAACAGGGGCCACAGCAGCGCAATGAGGATCTTCTTGCCCAACGAAACGCCCGGAATGCGCTTGCGCTGCATGATGAAGATGAGGACGGCGCTGGCAAAGGTGGGGAAGAAGGAGGCGGCTCCCGACTTGATCATCACGGGCAGAAAGGCGCCCGACGTCAGAAACTCGGAGACGCTGCCGACGGTGCCGAAGAGGAGATCGCACAGATCGACCGAGCGGTCGAAGAGGGGCGCCAGACAGAGCAGGAAAAGCTGCAGCGCCTGCAGCACCACCACGAAGAGGGGGGAGGGCAGCAGATTGGCGGTGATGTCGTAGACGGAGCCGCGGTTGGACGTGCCCTTGCGGAAGATGGCCCGCACCATATCGCCGAAGCGGGCGAAGCAGGCCAACATATGCCCCCGCGACCAGCGCACCCGCTGCCGCCACATGATGCGCAGGTCGGTGGGCTGCTCGTCGTAAAACACAGCCTCGTCGCAGTAGCGGACGTTGTTCCCCATCAGGACCTGATCGGCGGTGAATTCCCAGTCCTCGGTCAGAGAGACGTAGGGCCAGCCGTCCTTGACGATCTCGGGATTGATGAGGTAGCCGGTGCCCTGTACGCGGGTGGAACAGCCCAGCACCGTGCGCCCCCGGCTCTCCAGGCAGCAGCCCACGGTGAAGTACATCCCGTAGAGCCCGGAGATAAGGTTGGCGCCGAAATTCTTGGAATTGCGGTAGGAGGTGATGACGCACTTGCGATCGTAGTACCAGTAGGCGTCGTTCATCCGGGTGAAAAAGTCCTTGTCCAGGATGTTGTCGGCGTTGAAGAGGAAGAATCCGTCAAAGCGCCCGGTGCCGCCGTCCTCCTCGATCCGGGAAAAGAGGTAGCGGAAGGCGTACCCCATGGTGTTCTCCTCGGGGTTGTCGTACTCGTAGACCGTCACGTCCGCTCCACAGCGGCGGGCGACCTCGGCGGTGTCGTCGGTGCAGTTGTGGGCGACGACGAAAATGTGCAGGTTCTCCTGGGGATAGTCACACCGGCGGATGCTCTCGATGAGCTGGGCGATGACGGCGGCCTCGTTGCGGGCGGGGATGATGAGGCCGTAGCTGCCCTTCTTGGCGGCCGCGGGATAGGTCTTTTTCTTAAAGATGCCGACGACGGCAAAAACCAAGAAATGCGCCAGCACAGCGCCCAGCACCCAGAACAGGATGTTGGTGACCAGCCGGACGACGTCAACGTAATTCATCGGATCCCTCATTCACAGGTTGGTAGCCGGCCGCGCCGGCAGCACTTTCTATTATATAGCAAAACCCGACAAAAGCAACCTTTTTCCAAAAAACGGGCCTGCTTGACTCACCCTCACAGGGTTCGAGTCCCTTTGAGGATATGAAAAGAGCAACGCGCCCGGTGGGACGTGTTGCTCTTTTGGCGCGCCAGGAGGGACGAATCCGCGCCGCTTCGCGGCTCGTCTTCCGTCCTTGCGGCAGGGCCGCGGCGGACTTCGCGGCTGAAAACGCTCCCCCGGAGCGTTTTCTTCACGCCGCTCACCCTCTCAGGGTTCGAGTCCCTTTGAGGACATGAAAAAAGCAACACGCCCGTGGGACGTGTTGCTCTTTTGGCGCGCCAGGAGGGACGAATCCGCGCCGCTTCGCGGCTCGTCTTCCGTCCTTGCGGCAGGGCCGCGGCGGACTTCGCGGCTGAAAACGCTCCCCCGGAGCGTTTTCTTCACGCCGCTCACCCTCTCAGGGTTCGAGTCCCTTTGAGGACATGAAAAAAGCAACACGCCCGTGGGACGTGTTGCTCTTTTGGCGCGCCAGGAGGGACTCGAACCCCCGACCTTTTGGTTCGTAGCCAAACACTCTATCCGGCTGAGCTACTGGCGCATAGGGACTTGCACCACGATATGATAGCACAAATGGATCGCAAATGCAAGTCCTTTTTTTCAAAAGATGTTCACCCCGCGGGGTGGATGACCTTGACGGGGCATTTTTCCTCGCAGGCGCCGCAGCCGGTGCAGAGGGCGGGGTCGATCTCGGCGAGGAAGTTCTCCACCTTGATGGCGGACGAGGGGCAGACCTTGGCGCACATTCCGCAGCCGATGCAGCCCGCCGAGCAGATCTTGCGCACGACGGGGCCCTTCTCGGTGCTGCGGCAGGCGACGGCGCGACCGGCGGCGGGGAGGACGGCGATCAGCCCCTTGGGGCAGACGGCCGCGCACTGGCCGCAGGCGCCGCACAGCGCGGGGTCGACCTTGGCGACGCCGTCCTGCACGCGGATGGCGTCCCGATCACACACGCCCACGCAGTCGCCCAGACCGATACAGCCGAAGCGGCAGGCGCCCGGCCCGTTGTCCAGCTGGGCGGCGGCGGCGCAGGAGGCGTAGCCGGCGTAATCGAAGCGGGTGCCGGTGCACGCCTCGCTGCCCGAGCAGCGCACGACGGCGACCTTTTGGACGTATTCGCCCGCCTCCACGCCCATGACGGCGGCGACGGCGGCGGCGGTCGACGCGCCGCCCACGGTGCATAGGGTGCATTCGGCGCCCTTGACGATGGCGTCGGCGTAGCCGTCACAGCCCGAGAAGCCGCACCCGCCGCAGTTGGCGCCGGGGAGCAGGTCGCGGATCTTCTCCACTCGCTCATCGGTGGGCACGGCGAAGACCTTGCTGACGATGGCGAGGATGACGCCGGCGATCAGGCCGATGGCCGATACGACGGCCACGGGGATCCAGAGTTGTTCCATCTTCTCGCCCCCTTACCGAAACAGGTTCTCGACCACGCCGCCGAAGCCCAGGAAGGAGAGGGCGACGATGGAGGCCGCGATCAGGGTGATGGGCAGCCCCCGCAGGGACTTGGGCACGTCGCAGGACTCCATGCGGCCCCGCACCCCCGAAAACAGGAGCATGGCCAGCAGGAAGCCCACGCCGGCGCCCAGCGCGTTGACCAGCGACTGGACGAAATCCAGCCCGTCGGTGACGTTGAGCATGGTCACGCCCAGCACCGCGCAGTTGGTGGTGATGAGCGGCAGATAGATGCCCAGCGCGTTATAGAGGGCGGGGGAGAACCGCTTGATGAGCATTTCCATCAGCTGCACCAGCGCCGCGATGACGAGGATGAAGACGATGGTCTCCAGATAGTCCAGCCCGAAGGGGGTCAGCAGCAGGTGGAAGATGGGCCACGTCGCCGCCGAGGCGATCACCATGACCAGGGTCACGGCGCCGCCCATGGAGGCGGCGGTGTCCGTTTTCTTGGACACGCCCAGGAAGGCGCAGATGCCCAAAAACTGCGCCAGGACGAAGTTTTTGGTGAACACGCCCGCGAAGAAGAGTCGGAGCAGCCCCATGACGTACTCGTTCACGCCTGCTCCTCCTTTCCGGCGCACAGCCCGCAGCCGGCGCAGTTGCCGCAGTCGCCGCATTCCTCGCGCACGGGCTGATCCATCTTGCCCGCCAGCTTGTTGGCCAGCGCGATCAGCACGCCGTAGACGAAGAAGCCGCCCGGCGGGAGGATGAGCAGAGTCATGCCGAAGCCGCCCGTCAGCTCCAGCCCGAACAGGGAGCCCGAGCCGATCAGCTCGCGGATCATCCCCATCAGCAGCAGGGCGGCGGTGAAGCCGATCCCCATGCCCACGGCGTCCAGCGCCGAGGCGCCGACGGGGTTCTTGCGGGCGAACATCTCGGCAAAGCCGGACGCCTGGGAACTCATGCTTGCGACGCCGTCCACCTCCGTCGCCGCCAGACCGGCGATGGTGGCGATCACCTCCGTGGCGAAGGAAACGGTGCCATTCTGGGTGTCGTTCAGCTTGACATCGGAACGGTTGTTCTCACTCATGACGCATACCTCCTTTTCCGTTTTCTATTAT
>CAMHOI010000114.1 GCA_946186725.1 uncultured Clostridia bacterium | reverse complement strand
CAGCATGGTGAAATAACTCATATCCCCGATTGCCGGAGCGTCAGCTCCGGCAATTTTTTTGTCTTTTTTGGATTCTTCCCTTTACTTATCCCGGAAACTATTGTAAAATAATATAAAATCAATCGGAGGTGGATCCGTTGCCCGTCAAGTATAAGCGCATTCTGCTCAAGCTCAGCGGGGAGGCCCTCGCCGGGAAACAGAGCAGCGGTTTGGATTTCGATACGGTACTCAATGTCTGTGCCAGCGTCAAAAAGGTCGTCGACCTCGGCGTTCAGGTTGCCATCGTCGTCGGCGGAGGCAATTTCTGGCGCGGCCGGTCCAGCGGAAAGATGGATCGCACCCGCGCCGATCACATGGGCATGCTTGCCACCACCATCAACGCGCTCGCTTTGTGTGACGCGCTGGAGCAGTTGGGCGTCCCGGTGCGTGTCCAGACCGCCATCGCCATGCACGAGGTCGCCGAGCCCTATATCCGCAACAAGGCGGTTTCCCATCTCAACAAGGGGCGCGTCGTCGTCTTCGGCTGCGGGACCGGGAATCCCTTCTTTTCTACTGATACCGCCGCCGCCCTGCGCGCTTGTGAGATCGACGCCGACGTCATCCTCAAGGCGACCAACGTCGACGGCGTTTACGACTCCGATCCCAAGACCAACCCCAACGCCGTCATGTACGACTCCATGAGTACCGCCGACGTTGTGGAGAAACGCCTTCACGTGATGGACACCACCGCCGCCGCCATGTGTCTGGAGAATGGCATTCCCATTCTGGTCTTCAATCTCAACGACCCCGACAATATCCTTCGCGCCGTGCAGGGAGAGAGTGTCGGCACCGTCGTGCAATAAATCGCAAAAGGAGAGCTGGCTATGCAAGAAGTGTTGTCTTTCGCGGAAGAAAAAATGGGCAAGACCGTCAAAGCGCTTGAAAAGGAATTTGCCTCCATTCGCGCCGGCCGCGCCTCACCCGCCGTGCTGAACAAGATCCAGGTCGATTACTACGGCGTGCCCACCCCGATCGAGCAGATGGCCGCCGTCTCCGTTGTGGAGGCGCGCAGTCTGGTCATCCAGCCCTGGGACGTCTCTACCGTCAAGGCCATTGAGAAAGCCATCCAGATGTCGGACATCGGCATCAATCCCATCAATGACGGGCGTACTGTCCGCCTGAATTTCCCGCCTCTGACCGAGGAAAGCAAGGTCGCCGTCCGCTCCATTCGTCGCGACGCCATCGAGAAGATCAAGGCCATGAAGAAAAACGGCGACATCACCGAGGACGACGAAAAGAAGGGCGAGGGAGACATCCAGAAGTTGACCGACAAATACGTCAAGATCATTGACGGCGTCACGGCTGACAAAGAAAAGGAAACGCTGGAGATCTGAAATCAGGGGACTGTGGCTCGCTCTCGGTAGTCGCGGTCCCTTCTTTTGCGAGGTGCGCCTCATGGCCCTGTTTTCGAGAAAAAAGAGATCCGTTCCGATCACCGGAGGTCCGCTGCCGGCACATATCGCCATCATCATGGATGGCAACGGCCGCTGGGCCAAACGGCGCGGTCTGCCGCGCTCCGCGGGTCATTCCGCCGGCGCGGCGACCTTCAAGACCATCGCCCGCTACTGCAACCGCATCGGAATCAAGTACATGACCGTTTACGCCTTTTCCACTGAGAACTGGAAACGCTCGCAGGAGGAGGTCAACGGGCTGATCGATCTGCTGCGCGGGTATCTTTTGGATTCCAAAACGTTTCAGAAGGAAAACATCCGTCTTAAACTGATCGGCGATTTTGAACCCCTTGATCCCGATCTGGTGGCATTGATCGCAAAAGCAGAGGAGGATCTCAAGGATGCCACCGGGCTCCAGGTCAACATCGCCTTCAATTACGGCGGCCGGGATGAACTGGTTCACGCCGCCCGCCGGTTGGTGAGAGATGGCGTTCCTCCGGAGGAGATTACGGAGGATGCCATTTCCGACCGTCTCTATACCGCAGGGATTCCCGACCCCGACCTGGTGATCCGTCCGGGCGGGGAATACCGCCTGTCCAATTATCTGATCTGGCAGACCGCATACGCAGAGTTCTGGTTTACCGATGTTCTTTGGCCCGATTTTTCCGAGCGGGACATCGACGCCGCGATCGAGGCGTATCGTGCCCGTGACCGTCGGTTTGGCGGCGCAAAGTAGGAGGTTCAGTATGAAAACGCGGCTCATTACGGCTTTTGTCGCCATTCTCGGCGTGATTGCGCTGCTGTTCGGTCGTGCGACCGTCGCCCTGCCCATCGTGGCGGCGCTTCTCTGCGCCCTGGCCGCGCACGAGATCTTCAAGGCCACGCACAATAAGAACAACGTCACCTTCTACGTGGCCTCCATCGTTTATTTGGCGGCGTCGCCTTTCATTGCGCTGTCATACGTTCCTTTCCTGACGATGGAAACGTGGTCCATTCTCTTTGCTCTTGCTTTTGCCGTCGGTCTGCTTGTCCATTTCCACGCCGAGGACCTCCTGCGGCAGTTCGTCTGCTTCGGCATGGCGGTCATTGTCGCCTATGGTATCGGATGCACCGTCGCCGCCATGCGGGCCGAGCACGGCGTCTATCTCTTCTTCGTCGGCGGCCTCTGCTCGCTGATGTGCGACGCCGGCGCCTATTTCGCCGGCACCTTTTTCGGCAAGCACAAGCTTTGTCCCGCCATCAGTCCCAAGAAGACCGTTGAGGGCGCTGTCGGCGGCGTGGTGAGCGTTTGTGTCTCCGTGCTCATTCTGGCTCTGATCTATACCCTCTGTGTTCCCGACGCCAAGGTGCAGTATCTCTCCTTGATGATCTTTACGCCGATCGGTACGGTGATCGGCATGGTAGGGGATCTCTTCGCTTCGTCGATCAAGCGATGCTATGGGGTCAAGGATTTCGGCACCTTCTTCCCAGGGCACGGCGGCGTGCTCGACCGGGTGGACAGCGTGATCCTCGTCTTTCCCGTTATGATGATCTTTCACGCGCTCTTCCCGCTGATCGCCTGATCGGAGGTGTCTCTTGAAACAGATCGCTTTGCTTGGTTCGACCGGCTCCATCGGCGTCCAAACGCTTGACGTAGCACAGAAGCTCGGTCTGGGCGTATGTGCTTTGACCGCCAACCGATCGGTGGATCTACTGGAAAAGCAGGTCCGCCGTTTTCGTCCTCGTATGGTCGGCGTTGCCGATGAAAGCGCAGCAGCCGACCTTCGTCTTCGCCTGCGCGATCTCAGTGTCGAGATTTTGCCCGGTGCTGAAGGTGTGTGCGCCTGTGCCTGTGCCGCGGAAGCCGACGTTGTGGTCAACGCCGTTGTCGGCATTGCCGGACTTCGCCCCTCCTTGACGGCGCTGGAAGCGGGCAAGGCGCTCGCTCTCGCCAACAAGGAATCCATGGTCACCGGCGGTACCCTTGTCAACGCGGCCGCCCGACGTACCGGCGCCCCCATCCTTCCCGTCGACAGTGAGCATTCCGCCATCTTTCAGTGCCTCAACGCGGCGCCGCCCGCCCGCTCGCTGCATCGCCTCTGGCTGACTGCGTCCGGCGGCCCGTTTTTCGGCAGGACCCGCGACGAACTGCGGTCCGTCACCGTTGCCGAGACCCTCAGGCACCCCAACTGGGATATGGGCGCCAAGATCACCGTCGACAGCGCCACCATGATGAATAAAGGACTGGAAGTGATCGAGGCCGTCCATCTTTTCGACGTCGCGCCCGATGATATCCGGATCGTCGTTCATCGTGAAAGCTTGCTGCATTCCGCCGTTGAATTTTGTGACGGCTCCATTATCGCCCAGATCGGCGTCCACGATATGCGCGTCCCCATCCAGTATGCGCTGACCTATCCCGAACGCGCGGCCGCCCCCTGTGACCGCCTGGATCTGGCCCAAATCGGCGCCATGAGCTTTTTTGAGCCCGATAAGGAGACCTTCCGTTGCCTCGCCGTTTGCCTTGACGCGGCCCGGCAGGGCGGCCGCAAGCCCATCGCCGCCAACGGTGCCAACGAGGCCGCCGTCGCCCTTTTTCTGGAGGGCAAGATCGGCTTTCTGCGCATC
>CAMHOI010000113.1 GCA_946186725.1 uncultured Clostridia bacterium | reverse complement strand
GAGGGGTACTCGGCGCTGTCCATGATGGATCTTTCCCTTCCCACGCCCGAGGAGGTCATCCGTGAGATGACCCACTACCTGCCCAACGTCACCACCGGCTACGTCACCGTCGCCACCCGCGACGCCCGCCTCAACGGCGTCGACGTCGTGAAGGGACACTGCATCGGCCTGACCGCCGACAGGATCCTCTCCGACGCCGGGGACAAGGTCACCGCCGCCCTGCAGCTGCTGGAGCGGCTGCCCGACATTGCGGACAAGCAGGTGGTCACCGTCTTCGTCGGCAAGGGCGTCTCTCCCGCGGAGCAGGACGCCTTCGCGGACGGCGTGGCCGCCCGCTGGCCTCTGATCGAGCTGGGCTTCGTGCCCGGCGAGCAGGAGGTCTACTTCTTCATCATGGCCATCGAATAGGAGTCGCCTATGTATCGTATTCTTCTCGATCTGTGCGGCGCCGACGGCGGCGCCGCGCCCCTGCTGGAGGGCGCCCGCGCCCTCCTCGACGCGCGGGAGGACGTCTGTCTGACCCTCTTCGGGCCCGAGGAGGAGGCGCGCGCCGTCCTGGGCGGCCACCCCCGCGTCGGCTTCGTACACGCGGCGGACGCCGTCACCAACCTCGACCCGCCCACCTGCGTCCTGCGGGGCCGGGAGGGCGCCTCCATGGTCATGGCGCTCGACGCGCTCAAGCGTGAGGAGGACGCCTGCGGCCTGCTCAGCGCCGGAAACACCGGCGCCCTTTTGGTCGGCGCCACCTTCCGTCTGGGGCTGCAGGACGGGCTGAAGATGCCCGCGCTGTCCTCCTCCCTGCCCACGGTGAGCGGAGGACGCGCCCTGCTGGTCGACTGCGGCGCCAACGTCGGCGCCACCGCCGCCGATCTGGTCACCTTTGCCCGGCTGGGCGCCGAGTTCGCCCGCCGGCAGTATCGCAAGGATGACCCCGCCGTCGCGCTGCTTTCGGTGGGACGGGAGCCGGGCAAGGGCAACGCTCTGCTCAAGGAGGCCTACCCCCTGCTGGAGGCGTCGGGGCTCAACTTCGTCGGCAACCGGGAGGGCGGCGACCTCGTCAACGGCGAGGCCGACGTTTTCGTGTGCGACGGATACGCCGGCAACCTCGTGCTCAAATGCACCGAGGCGGTCGGCAAGGCCGCGCAGAACGCCGTGGCGGAGAGCGCCCGCGCCGCCGGGCTGGACGCCGCGGCGACACAGGCGCTTCTGGAGCCGCTGAGGGCACTGTTCGACCTCAACGACCGGGGCGGCGCCACCTTCCTGGGCACCCGCAAGCCCGTCGTCAAGATGCATGGATGCGCCACCGCGCGCACCGTAGTCGCCTGCGCCGAGCAGCTGCTGGCAGCGCGGTAAAAGAAAAACGCTGATCGGACGATCAGCGTTTTTTCGGTCTCAGCCGGATGTATTTGTGAACGAAATAGCGGATCGGCACCATCGCCAGCGCCAGCAGATCCACCGCGATCACGAGCGGGACCCACGGCGCGAGGCGGGCAAACAGCAGCGCCCACACCGTATAGGCCGTGAAGCGCACCGCCGCATACAGCAGCACGCGCGAGCCGTCGCGGTAGCGGATGTGGCTGAACCGGATGGCGTTGAGCGCGATGCTGAACAGCGCCGTTCCCGCCCCGATCAGCGGTACCGACCACTCCACCCGCCGGTAGCCGAGCGTCGCCGTCACCGCGATGAGCGCCGTCTCGCACAGCAGCAGCGACAGAAAGGTCACCCACGCCGACGCGAAGAGCCGCCGGTAGATGCGCAGCGTATCCGGCACGGGCCGGAAGTGGGAGGAGCGGTTGCCCTCGATATACACCGTCTCGATGGGGAGGGTGGTCACGGGGATATGCTGCTTGTCGGCGTAGAAAAGGACGTTCATCTCATAGTCGTACTTGCTGCCGCCCGCCTTGAGCAGCCAGTCGATCTGCTCGACCGAAAAGCCGCGCAGACCGGACTGGTTATCGTCCAGGTAGTGCCCCGTCAGCACCGTATACACCCAGCGGGAAAGATCGTTGCCCACCCGGGAGCGCAGGGGGATATCCCCGTGCAGGTCCCGCGAGGTCAGCACCATAGACGCCCCCTCCCGGAGTGCGTCGGCCACCCGCAAAATATCCTTGGTCTTGTGTTGACCGTCGGCGTCGGCGGTGATAAAATGGGTACAGTCGGGGAAGGACTCCCGCAGCGCACGCATCCCCCGCTTGAGCGCCGCGCCCTTGCCCTCGTTCCGGGGGGCGCGGAGGACAGTCGCCTTCTCCGCCGCCCGCGCAAAGACAGGGGCGTAGTCCGGCCCGCTGCCGTCGTCGACGACGAGCGTGGACAGGCCCTCCCCCTCCAGCTCCGAGAGGAGCCGCAGGAGCGCCTCGTCCGGCTTATAGGCCGGGATCAACACAACGATCATTCTGTTCCGCCTTTCTTATACGTCCTGCCTTACGGCTAAAGCTTCCAATATTTCCCTTGCCCGCACCGGACGAAAAAGTCGCTGATCTCGTCGGCCAGTTCGGCGTCGGCGCCCCCTTTGCCGTCAAACAGCAGATCGGTATGCCCCTTCCCCTGACGCAGCAGGAGGGTCACGCCGTCTGAGCGCAGCGCCTCGCGGTGGGAGTAAAGGGAATACCGATCCACGGGGGCGTCGGCGTCCTCCTCCCCCTGTACGATCAACACCGGAACGGCGCTGTCGTTGATCGCTTCGTCGGCGCGCAGGTCAACCGCACGACTGCCAAAGAGAAAGCTCTGATAGAGCCAGAGGAAGGGATAATTCCCGTAGGCCAGCGGCCCGACGTACCGTGTCGCGGGGGCGATGACCGCCTCCATGGGGCTGTTGAGGGCAGAAACGGCGACCACGCCGTCGATCTTATGCTCGCTCGTCAGCATCCCGCAGGCCGCCCAGCCGCCCCGGCTGTGCCCCAGCAGGAAGGTGCAGGGATAATCATATTCCTCCTGTGCGAAGGTCAGCGCCGCATCCAGATCGAGCAGGGCCTGGGAAAAGCCGACCGAGGTCTCCCCCTCGCTGGCGCCGCTGCCCGTCGCGTCATAAAGGAGCACATCCCAGTCCCGCGCGCGCATGGCCCTGACGAGGGGCAGGTAATCCTCCCGGCAGGCGCGGAAGCCGGGCGCCATCACGATCAGGGCGCTCCCGCCGCCGCCGTAGAAACGGCCCGCCAGGCGGTTGCCGCCCGACACAAAGGAGATCGCCTCCCCCTCTTCCCGGTCGGAGGAGACAGTCCCCTCATAACGGGGGAAGCAGGCGTCGTAGACGGCTTTGGTCACCGCAAACGACACCGTTGCGTACAACAGCAGCGATACCAAGACGATGCTCAGACCTTTACGGAGTTTGTTCTTGTTCCAAGACATCATCAGTATCCCCGCTGCTTTCATCATTTAATCATCCGCGGACAAGCCGCAAAGGAGTTTTTGCTTATGGTTTTCCAGGGTCGACCCGCCGGCACCCTCTTCAGTGAGGAGGACTTCGACCGACGACTGGCACAGGCACGCGCCGAGATCGTCGCCTGTGAAGAGGCGGGTTTCTGCCCCGTCGAGGGGGGCGAGATCGCCTGGCGCTACCACCCGCTGGAGGGGGCGCGGGGCGTGGTCGTGCTGGTGCACGGCTTTACGGAATTCGCCGAAAAGTACGACGAAATGGTATGGTATCTGCTGAACAACGGTTATGCCGTCTTCCGCTTCGACCTGAGGGGGCACGGCCGTTCCGTGCGCGGTGTGGAGGACCCCGAATTGACCCACGTGGACCGCTTTGAGGACTACGTCGATGACCTGGACATCCTGCTCAAGGGCGTCGTTCTGCCCAGGGCGGGAGATCTGCCCATAACGCTCTTCGGGCACTCGATGGGGGGCGCCGTAGTGGTAAAATATCTGGCCGGGCACCCCGAGGTAAAGATCGCCAAGGCCATCCTTTCCTCTCCCATGGTCTGCCCGCAGACCCATCACTTCCCGCGTCGTCTCCTCATGGCGCGCACGAAAACCTATGCCAAGCGGTTCGGCGTCAAGGCCAAATTTCCTCACAGCCGCCCCTTTAACCCGGCGCCCGCCTTCGAGAACAGCTCGGACACCAGTTGGGCGCGCTTCAAGGAGCATATCCGCCTGCGCTG
>CAMHOI010000112.1 GCA_946186725.1 uncultured Clostridia bacterium | reverse complement strand
CCATCCTCTACGCCTTCGCCCCCGCGAGCGGCGAGGACATCGCCGACTACTCCCTGAAAGTGAAGGTCGACGACGCTACCTACACCTACGGCGCCGACGCGTTTGAGGAGAACGCGGGGACGTATCTCTTCCGTTTCCGTGAGCTCCAGCCCACCCAGATGAAGACCGCCGTCAGGGCGTGGTTCGTCGACGGCTCCGGCACGCCCGCCAGCGCCAATCTGTGCTACAGCGTGGAGACCTACGTCTACCAGTGCTGGAAGAACCGTGCGAGCGAGCCGACGCTGAACGCGCTGACCCAGGCCCTGCTGCGCTACGGCAACGCCTGCGACAAGTACTTCAACGAGATCATCGACTACTTCGACGTCGACGCGGCCTTCGCGGCCTCGGGCCGGAGCATGACCGCCGACGTCTCCGACCTCTTCCCGGCGAGTGAGGAGGGCTACCTCGTCAACGGCGGCACCGCCGCCCAGCCCTATCTGGTGGACTACGATACCATCCTCCGCCTGGCCGGGGGCAACGTCGTCGGCTCCGGATACGTCAAGTGGATCAACTTCACCGTGCGTGACAAGCAAAGCGGGCCGGACGCCGCGCTGACCGGCGAAATCCCCGTTTCCAAACTGAACGATCCCGTCTATATGGAGATGGCCCTGCCCACCGAGGCCAACTATTATTACGCCGACCGGAGCAAAACGCCCGCGCAGGTCTGGTCGGTCCCCAACGGCAACCGCGCCAACGCCTTTAACATGGTCCAGCCCCGCGCCCTCCATGAAAACATCATCAATATGGGCGCCCTCTATCTCAACTATGAGACCGACGCGCCCGGCGCCAACGACTCGATCACCATCTGCCTCAAGGATTTCAGGATCTACGCCCACAAGAGCGGCCGTCCCGCCGGCGAATGGATCCTGATGGAAAGCGTGGCGGCGCCCGACGTCTCTCAAATCGCCAACAAAGTCGCCATCTCCTGGTCCGGCGGCAACAACTCCGTCGCCTCCAAATACACCAACCTCGGCGACCACGTCGAGCTGGCGCTCAAAGGCGGCGATCTGTGGACCGACAGCGACTGGAAGACGAACACCGCGCATCAGTTCCTGATCCATTTCTGGGGCAAGCAGATCGACTTCGCCGACAAGGGCCTCTCGCCCGAGCAGGTGGACGGCATCGTGTGCTCCTACACCGTGTGGGTCAAGGAGGCCGCCATGGCCGGCAAGCTCCTCGCCACCGTAGGTGCCGACTTGCGGCCCGGCCTCTATCCCGAGACGTACAGCGACTACCTCACTTACACGGGCTCCGACGTCTACAAATCCATCAACAGCAGCGGCCAGACCGTCGGCTCCGCCACCCCGAAAATGGACGGCTCCAGCTACCACTACACCAACCAGGTCGTGTCCAGCCGCGCCGTCTGCGTGCCCGCGACGCCGCGCGTCGTCTTCTGCCACAACGTGACGACCGCCAACTATGATTCCGTGATCGACACCGACACCGTGCAGGCCCTCATCGGCCTGAAATAAGGCACAAAGAAAGCGCCCCGATCCGCATGGATCGGGGCGCTTTTCCGTTTCCGCAAGGGGGCTATTGCACCCGGCGGAAGCCCTCGCCGAGGATCTCCCCGGCCTCCGCCATCACGAGGAAGGCGTGGGGATCGGCCTGCTTGACGGCGCGGTGGAGGCGGCCGACCTCGCCCACCCGCATGGCGCAAAGGACGACGCCGCGGGGCTCGCCCTCATAGCCGCCCTGCCCCTGCATGAGGGTGGCGCCGCGGCCGACCTCGGCAAAAATGCGGGCGATGACGGCGTCGGGGCGGGCCGTGATGACGATGGCGAGGCGGCCCCGCTCGGCGCCCGCGAGGAGGCCGTCCACCGCCCGCGCGGACAGGAAGAGGGCGACGGCGGTGTACAGCGCGGTGTTCAGGTCGCCGTAGGCCAGCGCCGACACGGCCACGACCAGCCCGTCGGAGAGCAGGATGACCCGCCCGATGGAGAGCAGGGGCCACCGCAGGGAAACGATCTTGGCCACGATGTCAAAGCCGCCCGTCGAGCCGCCGCGCAGGAAGATCAGCGCCAACGCGGCGCCCACGATCAGGCCGCCGAAAAGGGCGGCGAGCAGGCGGTCGTCGGTATACTGGGGCAGGAAGGAGAACAGGTCGATCATCACCGACGCGGACACGGTGGCGAACATGGTCTTGCCCAGGAAGTGCCAGCCCAGCTTGGCGCCGCCCCAGAGGAAAAGGGGTACGTTCAGCGCCAGCGTCAGGGCGCCCGCGGGCACCCAGCCCGTCACGGTGTGGACGATGGCGGCCAGACCGGTCACGCCGCCGGGCGAGATCTTGTTGGGGATGAGAAAGACGTCCAGCGCCACGGCGTACAGCGCGGCGCCCACCAGCATCAGCAGACAGTCCAGCGCCAGTCGGATCAGACGGGTCCTCGTTTTCTTTTTCATTCGTTTTCCTCCTCCGTGGGTTCATCCCAGTACAGTCCCATGATGTTGACCTCCTCGCCGTCCGTGCGGCGGTAAAGCCGCCCGTTCGCGGAGGTGAAGGTCTCGCTGCCGGGGTCGCAGACGAGATAGTATCTCGGCTCGTAGCAGACGGTCTCGCCGTCCTCCTCCCGGATCAGGCAGTCGGAGCTGAGCAGCACCCGCTCCACCCCGGGTCCGATGCACAGAGTGAAGATCACCTGCTCCACCCGATCGACCTCCCCGGGCGGAAGGAAGGCGGGCGTCATGTCCGCGCGGGTCGGAGCGGCGGCGACAGGCACGCCGGTGCCGTAGTAGCCGCCCACGCCGAACACGGCGGCGCCCTCGACCTCCCCGGGCACGTTCAGGGTCGCTTTTCCCTCACCGTCCCACGCAAAGGCGCTCACGAAGGCGTAATTCCCCGCCTTGTTGAAATAGTATTCTACGCCGTCCACCACGCGCGGATCGCCGTCAAAGGCCCATGCCACGGTCGTGCCGTCGCAGGCGGTCAGCGCCAGCAGCGCGAGCACCGCACAGAGCGTCAGGATCCGTTTCACAGCGCCGCCCCCTCTCTTTCACCTAGTATTATATACCCGATTCCGGCCGGGAATCAACCGTTTTTTCCGCAAATGAAAAACCCCGCGCTTTTTGGGCGCGGGGGGATCGTTTGCCTTATTCGGCGGGGTCGGACTTGGGCTGATAGTCGTCCACCGCAGGCGCGGGCTTGACGTCCGGCTCGGGCAGAGTGCCCTCGGCGACGGCCTTCCTGATCTCCTCGGTCAGCCGCTCGCCCTCCTCCGGGGTCACGGGGCGGACGATGCACAGCGGCGTCTGCTGGCGGGCCTGATCGAGAGGGTTGTCCTTAAACACGGCGCGGCAAAAGGGGACGGGGATGCTCTTGTCGCTGCGGCCGAGCACCTCCACGCCCAGATCGTTGGCGTCGATGATGACCACGTCGCACCCCGTCTTCTTCTTGAGGCGGGCGGCCACCTCGTCGGGCTTTTTGGGCGCCAGCTTGGCGTAGTGGTTATAGGGCGGCAGCGTGCAGTCGCAGGGGCCGTCGATGGCGAACAGCTTGGTCACCGCCGAGCAGAAGGCGGCAAAGAGGATCTTGGGCGCGCCCAGCTCGCGGATGGCCAGCTCCATCGTCCACGGGGAGCCCAGCCCGATGCCGTAGGGGGTCTTGTAAACGAAGCGGCAGAGGAACTTCGCCAGCCGGGAGGGCTTGATCTCGTCGATGGGGAAGGCGCGCCCCTGGCTGATGGCGACGATCTTCTCGCTGATAAAGATGCGGTCGCCCTCCTGCAGATATTTCATGAGGTAGGTCTCCATCATCTCCTCAAGGTCGTCCCCGCTCTTGACCACGTGGGTCATGACGGGATAGCGGGCGAAATCGCCCCATTCGGTCGAGATGACGAGGTTTTTGGTTCCGTTTGGCGCAAAAGGCAGCATAGTTTCCTCCGTTTTCGCCGGTCAGCCCCGGCGCAGTTCGTTGATCTTATAGCAAAGGGTCATCAGGGAGTCGCCCAGGTGGACGTTCTCCACCACCAGCTCAGGGTGACGGACGGCCAGATCGCTGTGGCTGAAGTTCCAGATGCCCTTGACGCCCAGGGCGCTGAGGGTGTCCGCCAGGTCGTCTGCGGCCTCTCTGGGCA
>CAMHOI010000111.1 GCA_946186725.1 uncultured Clostridia bacterium | reverse complement strand
CTACTACGTCTACCTCACCAAGGGCAAGCACCAGGTCGCGCTGATGGCCTCTCTCGGCCCCCTGGTCACCTCTCTCCAGGAGCTGGAGGACTGCATCAACGAGCTCAACGCCGACTATCTCAAGATCATCGCCGTCACGGGCACCAGCCCCGATTCTCTACGCGACTACAACCTCGATCTGGAGATTCCCGACCTGATCGACAACTTTAAGGTCGTCAACGACCGCCTCAAGGCCATCGATAAGGAACTTGAGGCCATCAACGGCGGCGTTTCGGGCGGCATGTCCGCTTTCATCTCGGTCATGACCAAGCAGCTTGACAAGTTTATCAAGCAGCCCCTGGACATCACGACCGGCTTGAGCGCCTACAAGTCCAACATTTCCTCTCTTTCCGATATGCTCACCAACATGACCAACCAGTCCCTGCTGCTGGACACCGTTTACGTCGGCGGCAAGGATCAGGATTCCCTGCCCGGGACCCACGTCAACATTTGGGAATCCTTCAAGTTCGGCGTGTTGGCCTTCGTGTATTCCTTCTACACCGATTACAACGCCTACGGCAACGACTATTCCCAGGCGGACGTCGAATACAAGTATGATCCCATCACCATCTGGATGTCGTCCGGACGCGACCAGTTCAACGTCCTGAAGTCCATCATCGACGACAAGTTTGCCCCTGAGTACGGCATCCCCGTCAACATCAATCTGGTCACCATGGGCAACACGCTGACCCAGGCCATCCTCGCCGGCGTCGGCCCCGACGCCTGCCTCTATGTTGACCGCGGCCTGCCTGTCCATTACTCCATGCGCGGCTCGCTGGAGGACATGAACCAGTTCAACGCCGAGAATCAGATCGACGCCAACGGCGAGAAGAAGTACAAGTACACCTTCAAGGAAGTCCAGTCCTGGTTCAAGGAGGACGCCTTCATTGCCACCGAATACTTCGACGGCAAGAACTACGGCCTGCCCGAGACCCAGACCTTCCCCATGATGTTCTACCGTACCGACGTGCTGGCCCGCTTGGGCGCCGAACCGCCCGAGACCTGGGACGACCTTCGGGATATGCTCACCATCATCCAGCGCCAGAACATGAACGTCGGTATGAACGCCGTCGGCTTCACCACCTACCTCTACCAGAACGGCGGCTCCTACTATAACGAAGACAAGTCCAAGACCAACTTTGTCAACCAGACCGCAGTGGACGCCTTCACCCTCTACAACAGCTTCTACACCGATTACGCCGTGCCCATCACCTACGACGCGCTCAACCGCTTCCGCTCGGGCGAGTATCCCATCATCATGGCGGACTACAGTTTTTATAACAACCTCTCCGTGGGCGCGCCCGAGATCAAGGGCCTGTGGGCCATGACCAAGATCCCCGGTACCCGCCGTGAGGACGGCACCGTCAATCATACCGAGGTCTGCGGCGGCACCGTTTGCGTCATGATCAAGGGGTGCGAAAACAAAGAGCAGGTCTGGGACTTCATGTCCTGGTGGGTCAGCGCCGAGACCCAGGCCGACTACGGCAACAAGATCGAAGCCCGTCTGGGCGCCGGCGGCCGTTACACCACCGCCAACCGCGAGGCCTTCGAGATGCTCCCCTGGTCCTACAACGACGCGCAGGCCATCAAGGAGCAATGGAATCACATCACCGATTTCCCCCGCTTGCCCGGTGACTACTACGTGACCCGTATGCTGAACAATGCCCACCGCGCCGTCCTCTACAAGGGCGAGAATCCGAGAGCCGCACTGGTGCGCTACAGCAAGGAAATGGACAAAGAGATCGCCCGTAAGCGGATCCAGTACCATGTTGACGAGATCGTCGGCAACCGTGACACACAATAAGGGGAGGAGTGAGTAATTTGGCTACCAACGCCTTAACGGCCAAGTCGGCCCCGATCAAGAAAAAGAAGAGCAAGTTCGGCCATACCGGTTTTGCCAGCTTCACCATGCTCGCCCCTTGGGGGATCCTCTTCATCATCTTCATGCTGATCCCCGTGCTGGCCGCCATGGTCCTGAGCTTCACCTACTTTGACATGCTGAACTTCCCCACCTTCAACGGTGTGGATAACTACATCCGCCTGCTGCTGGATGACGACGTTTTCGTGATCTCCCTGAAGAACACGCTCATCATCGCCGTCGTCACCGGCCCCGCCGGCTACCTGGCCAGCTTCGTTATCGCCTGGTGTATCAACGAGTTCAATCGCGGCTGGCGTTCCTTCCTGACCCTCTGCTTCTACGCGCCCACCCTTTCGGGCAGCGTCTACGTCATCTGGAACTACATCTTCAGCGGCGACTCCTACGGCCTGATCAACTCTCTGCTGATCGATCTCGGCTTCATCAGTACGCCCATCCAGTTCCTGACGAACACCTCGTACACCATGATGGTCGTCATCGTGGTCATCCTGTGGCAGAGTACCGGCGCGGGCTTCCTGACCTTCGTGGCCGGCCTGCAGGGGCTGAACCACGAGTTGGCCGAGGCGGGCGCCATCGACGGCATCAAGAACCGCTGGCAGGAGCTCATCTACATCACCATCCCGCAGATGAAGCCGCAGCTGTTGCTGGGCGCGGTGTTCACCATTTCGGGCTCCTTCGCCTGCGGCGCCGTCAACGCGGCCCTGACCGGCAACCCCAGTACCGATTATTCGACCCACACCATCCTCCTCCACATGGACGACTACGCGTTTGTGCGGTATGAGATGGGCTACGCCTGCGCGATCGCCATCGTCCTGTTCGCCATGATGCTTGCCTATTGGTTCCTGGTGAATAAGGTCCTGGCCCGCTGGAATACGGATTGAGGAGGTGGAAAGAGATGGTCAAAAACAAGCAGCTTAACCCTCAAGCGACGTACAGCAAAAAATTTCTTCGCAAGAAGGGCGGCAATCGCAAGAAGATCAACCGCTCCATCGGCGGCAATCTCGTCATGTTTCTCTTTCTGCTGCTGGCCGGCGCGTTCATGATCCTGCCGTTGTATTACGTTGTCATCACCGCTTTCAAGCCCCTCAATGAGATCTTCATCTTCCCGCCCCGCTTCTACGTTCAGAATCCCAGCGTGGAGAACTTTATCACGATGGTCCGGCTCATCTCCGGCTCCCGCGTGCCCTTCTCCCGCTATCTGTTCAACAGCGTCATCATCGCCGTGCTGGGCACCATTCTGAATATCATCATCGGCGCCATGGGTGCCTTCCCGCTGGCCAAGCACCGTTTCAAGGGCCGCCATATGATCTATCAGATCATTGTTTGGGCCATGATGTTCCGCGGCGAGGTCATCGGCATTCCCCAGTACCTGATTATTGCCAATTTGGGTATGATCAACACCTACTGGTCCATCCTCCTGCCTCACCTGGCAGGTACCCTCGGCCTCTTCCTGATGCGGCAGTTCATGATCTCCAACATCCCCGACACCGTGCTGGAGGCGGCCCGTATCGACGGGGCGGGGGAGTGGCGGATCTTCTGGGGCATCGCGATGCCCAACGTCAAGCCGGCCTGGCTGACGCTGGCTATCTTCCAGTTCCAGTCCATGTGGCATGCCACCGGTTCGACCTACATATACGACGAGCCGATGAAGATGCTGCCCACCGCCATGAATCAGATCGTCGCCGGCGGCGTTTCCCGTCAGGGCGCCGCGGCCGCCGTCTCGCTGATCATGATGCTACCCCCGATCGCCTTGTTCATTTTCAGTCAGAGCTCCATCATGGAGACGATGTCTACCTCCGGTCTGAAGTAACCGGAGCCACGATACGAGGAATGGAGGATAGCAATGAAACCGATTGCGCGTGTGGTCCGTTGGGCGGTCCTGACGCTGCTGCTGGCCGCGGTGCTGACCGTGCCGGCGCTCGCCGTCTCATCCGCGCCCTATAACGGCTACAACTACGATCCTTACGGCAACGCCACCGCCGCGCCTCAGGGCTACGTTCCCGACAAAACGGTGGATTACCGTGACATGGGGCTGGATAAGGCCCTCAACAACCCGCTCGACTTCTGCGTCTATACCGACCACGAGGGCGTCACCTCTCTGTGGATCGCCGACACCGGCAATCACCGGATCATCCGGTTGGATGAGAACTACAAGCTCGTCGCAGTGTATGATTCCTTCCGCGATGCGGACGGCAAAGAGTGGAAGCTGATCTCCCCC
>CAMHOI010000110.1 GCA_946186725.1 uncultured Clostridia bacterium | reverse complement strand
GCCCGCCTCTGCAGGCGGGCTTTTTCTTATTCTTACCTCAGGCGGTCTCCTCGCGGCCGTCGCCCCAGAAGAAGAGGGCCACGGTGCCGGGGCCGGTATGGACGCCAACGACGGTACCGATGTCGTAGATCTCCACTTCCTTGACGCCGGGGAACCGCTCCTTGACCATGCGGGCGGTCTCCTCCGCGTCCGCGATGCAATGGGAGTGGGTGATGATACACCGCTCGTTATAGCTCAAAGAGTTGCGGGCGTGACGGGCCATGCGATCGACGACCTCCTGCATGGCGCGCTTGCGGGAGCGGGCCTTGGTGCGGGGGATGATGCGGCCCTTGCCGTCGACGTACATGACGGGGCAGATGCCCAGCAGCCCGCCCAGGAAGCCGGCGGTCTTGGAGACGCGGCCGCCCTTGATGAAGAAGGTCAGGTCGGTGGAAAAGAACCAGTGCTGGACCTTGATACGGTTCTCCTCCACCCAGGCGGCTACCTCGTCGAGGGTCTTGCCCTCCTTGCGGCGGGCGGCGGCCGCCAGCACCAGCATTCCGTAGCCGCCCGACTCGCAGAGCGAATCAATGACAACGACGCGCCCCTCGGGGTGGCGCTCGCAGGCGATGGCGGCGGCGTTGCGGGCGGAGTTGACCGTGCCGCTCATGCCGGAGGACATACAGAGGTGGAGGACGTCGCGGCCGCTCTCCAGCACGGAGTCGAAGTAATCGAGGTAATCGGTGATGTTGATCTGGGAGGTGTGGGCGTCGGCGCCCTCCACCAGGCGGCGGTAAAACTCGTCGAAGGACATGGTCTCGCCGAAATCGTCGCGGTATTCCTTCCCGTCCAGGGTGAAGATATGGAAGAGGCAGTGGACCTCCGCCTCACGCAGGACGTCGTTGTTCAAGTCGACGGTGGAACAGCAGCTGATGGCAAAATCGCGCATGAAAAAACCCCTTTGCTTGGTACTGTGTGACCAGTATAGCAAAGGAGTCCGATGAATGCACCCTACCGTGAAGAATCGCCCTCTACCGGGCTTCCTCTTCCACTCTACTGCGGGTAGACTTGCGCCGACGGTAGGCCCTGGCGACCACAAAGCTCAGCCAAACGAGCAGGTTGAGCGGCACAACGAGCAGGAAAAGCTGCCAGGCGTTCTGCAGACGGATCAGTGCCGTATAGACCGTGACGAGAAGACTCGTCACAAGACCCATCACGAGGTAGCGGTTCCCCTTTCCCTCCAGCAGGCAGGAATTGAGGGTCAGCCAGGTGGTCATCAGAATGGGAAGAGTAAAGGCGAAGATCCGCCACTCCACCCAACCGGCCGCCAGCCACAGGATGACGAACACCAGACCGGCGGCGCAGGCGATACCGAGCAGGGAGAGCAGGATAATGAACCAGGACACGCGCCGCTTCTCCCGCTGCTGCTCCTTCTCGGTGACGGGAAGCCGCCAGGTCTCCTGCGGGGAGACAAGCTCGTCGAGCGTGACCTTGAAAAGGCGGGCGATCTGCACCAAAGCGGCCACGTCGGGCATGGACTCGGCGCGCTCCCACTTGGAGACCGCCTTGTCTGTATAACTGAGGGCTTCGCCCAGTTCGGCCTGGGTCATGCCCGCGGCGGTACGCAGCCGGATGAGATTGGAGGCAAAGATAAGCTTCAGGTCGTCCACAGGCACACCCCTTTCGTTTTTACTGCGGGTTCATTATATCACACGGCGCCTTCTTTCACAAGAGAAAAAACGTCGAAAGCGCGATCCTCCCCTTTTTTCTTGCAAAGTGCGGGGCGGTGCTCTATAATAGAATCCAACGAATACCCGCCGACGGGGAAAGGAGGGATCCGATGGAAAAGAGCGCGCTGTTTCGCTGGCATCCGGCGGTCAGCTTCGGCTATCTCAGTGCGGTGCTGACGGTCACCATGCTGGTGATGCATCCGGGGGTGGTGATGCTGTCCCTTTTTGGCGGACTGGCGGTCACGGCCAGGCAAAAAAGCCCCCTCGGCGCCCTCAAAGCGTTGAGCGGCGCGGGCGTCCTCTCTTTCTTTCTGGCGGCGCTGAATCTGTTTTACAACCGCCGCGGCAGCACCCCTCTGTGGACCTGGTTCGGCTACACCGTGACCTGGGAAGCGGCCCTCTACGGCATGATGGTGGGGCTGGCTTTTTCAGCCGCTATACTGTGGTGGATGACGCTCACCCGCGTCATGACGTCGGATCGGCTGCAGGCGCTCTTCGGGCGCCGTCTGCCCTCCCTCTGCCTGCTGATGAAAATGGTCCTGCGTTTTTTGCCGCGCTATCGTCGGCTGTTGGAACGGATCGCTCAGGTACAGCGCACGATCTCCGTGCAACGAAGCGGTTTCCGTGCCCGGTGGCGAAGAAGCGCCGACGTTCTGGCCTGCGCTACGACGCTGGCCGCTGAGGACGCGCTGGTGACCGCCGACTCCATGACCGCGCGCGGCTACGGCGGCAAGCCCACACTCATACAAAGATATGCGTGGGACGCGACCAGCGTTTGGGCGGCAGCCGTCGCCGCGGCGCTGCTCGGCCTGGTGATAGCCGGACTGGCGATGGGCGCTTGCCCGACCGATTATTTTCCCACGCCGTCGCTCCGGCAGGGCGGCGAAACGTGGCTTTTACCCCTGTGGGGGGCGTTTTGTCTGCTGCCGATACTGGACGACGGAAAGGAGGGCCTGCGGTGGCGGATCTTGTCTTCGAGGATGTGAGCTTCACCTATCACGGCTCGGATAAGCCCGCGCTTTGCGACGTTTCTCTGACACTCAAATCCGGCTCCTTCGTTCTGCTGTGCGGCCCTTCGGGAAGCGGAAAAAGCACCTTTCTGCGGCACACAAAGCCCTCTCTGACGCCCAGAGGCGAGAGAAAGGGCCGCGTACTGCTGGGCAGCGAGGCGCTCGCCGGAGAGAGCGGCCGGATCGGCTTCGTAACGCAGCAGACCTTTGACGCCATCGTGACCGACAATGTGTTCAGCGAATTGGCATTCGGGCCCGAGCAAATGGGCATGAAGCCCGAGCAAATCCGCATGAGAATTGCCGAAATCGTCGGCTTTTTCGGCATGGCAAGCTGGCTCCACCGTGACACGGCCACACTGTCCGGCGGGCAGGCACAGCTGCTGAATCTGGCGTCGGTCATGGTCACGGATCCGGATTGGCTGGTCCTGGACGAACCGACCGCCCAGCTCGACCCGCAGGCGGAAGAAGAGTTTTTGCGCGCGCTGGAGCGGGTGCACCGCGAGCTTGGCGTGGGCGTTCTGATGTCTGAGCATCGCACGGAACACGTACTGTCCATGGCGGATCGACTGCTGATCCTGGACGGCGGCGCCGTCACGGACGACGGTGCGCCGCACGACGTCGCCCTGCGGCTGCTGTGCGACGCTTCTCCGATGACCGCGGCGCTGCCCGATCCCTGCCGTCTGGCGTTTGCCCGGGGAGAGAGAACGCGCCTGCCTCTGACCGTCGCCCAGGGGCGGCAATGGTTGGCGGACCGGGACGCCAAAGCGACCGACCGCGATGTGCGGCCTCATCTGTCAAAGGAGCCCTACCTGGGCGTTGATCGCGTTTCCTTCCGCTACGGCAAGGACGAACCGGACGTGCTGGACGGCGCCAAATTGACCGTCGGCAAAGGTGAGATCGTCGCGTTGCTTGGCGCCAACGGCTCGGGTAAGACAACGCTTCTGTCTGTGCTGGCCGGGGCGCTGAAGCCCTGGCGGGGCCACATCCGCCTGGAGGGCGAGAAATGCACCCCGGCGCAGCTGCGCGAGAGAGCGGCGATCGGCTGGCTGACTCAAGATCCCCGCCTGCTCTTCGTGCGGGAAAGCTGGTGGGAGGACTGGTCAACGACGGAAGCGACAGAGGAGGAAAAGATCTCCATGGCCGCGCGGCTGTGCCTGAACGCACCCAAGGAACGGCACCCCTTCGATCTGAGCGGCGGCGAAAGGCAACGGGCGGCACTGGGCAAGCTTCTGCTCCGCCGACCCAAAGCCCTGCTGCTGGACGAACCGACCAAGGGACTTGACGGCGGCGCAAAAGAGGATCTTGCCGATCTTCTTCGCGCCCTGGCGGCGGATGGCATGGCCATCCTGATCGCAAGTCACGATCTCTCCTTCTGCGCCAAGGTCGCCGAGCTCACGCCCGGCTGGACCCGCGACCGTCTCT
>CAMHOI010000109.1 GCA_946186725.1 uncultured Clostridia bacterium | reverse complement strand
AGATAATCGGCTTTTTCCATGAGCGCCCGAAAGCGCGCCTCATTTTTTTGCCCCATGGCTGCATTTCCCCCCGGGTACATTGTAACACGGCTCCTACAAAGCGCAAGGGGGGTTTCCAAAGGGAAACAAATATATATCATTTGTAACAGGTAAATAAAAAAACGTCGTCCCGTCCGGCCTCATCGGGCCGAACAGGACGATGCCTGCCGGATTTTGCGTCGGATAGGATCTGTTTGCAGAAAAGAGCCGCCGCCCCTTTTGTATGCTTGAGCCGGTCAATCCGCCTCGATGCATTGCTGATCGACACACGTCAGCAGATTCAGAATGGCTGTTGGTCTCTCCGTCTCCGGCTCCGGCTGCACCTCGTTTTCCCCGCCGCCTTTGACGGGCTCCTTCGGCCACGGCCGCTCGTACGAGGGCAAGGGAGCATCTTCCACATACAATTGAGCCGTCTGTGCAGGCGTTGGAGCCGTCAAAAAGCAAACGGCGACGGCAGCGCCGGCGATCAGCGCGACCAGAACGACCCATATCGCGGGCTTTTTATACCCCAGGACCGACTTGACGCGCTCTTTGACGCCGACTTCGCCGAACGCGACCGGACAGACCGTGATCGCCTTGCCGAGGCGGCTGAACGCGAGCAGTGTATGGGAATAGGCCGCTCTGCCTTCCACGTCAAGCCGCGCGATGACCTTTTCATCGCAGGCAAACTCGATGTCTCGGCTAAGCAGAACGAACGCGAACCAGATCAGCGGATTGAACCAATGGATCGAAAGCAGCAGGAAGCCCAGCGGCTTTATGAGATGATCCAGACGTTGGATATGCGCGCGTTCATGGGCCAAAACATGCGCGCGGCTCTTCTCGTCGAGCCCGGAGGGCAAATAGATTGCCGGGCGGATAGCGCCCAGAATAAAGGGACTGACCACATCGTCGCAGACGTAAACGTTCCGTTCCTTCTCGATCGACGCACGCACCTTGTGTTTCATGTGCAAGAAACTGACGGTGGCATACAGCAGCATGGCGCCGACGCCCATGAGCCAGATCCACGCCGCCGCCCTCTGGATCGATGCGATCGTATCCGTTCCTGCCGTTGTCATGACCGAATTCACTGCGTCATCGACCGCGGCGAACCCACTGTGCAGCACGATCTGCTCATGGGGGACGGTTGCGGTCTGCAAATTCGCCGCCGAGGCCGCCGTTGCGGATCCCGTTTGGACCGGTTCCCCGCTGGGGAGCAGGGAGAATCGGCTTTCAATCGTGAACGGCAGCACCAAACGCAGCGCGACCAGCCCCCACAGCATACAGCACACCCATTTCGGCGCTTTCCTCAGGGCGAACCGCAGCAGCACGACGGCCAGCACCAGCCAGCCTGCCGTGATGCTTATGTTCAACACCTTCAGAAAGCACGAGCTCATTTGCCGTTCTCCTTTCGATACGCTTCGATCATGCGAATGATCTCGTTCGCATCCTGGTCCGACAGCCCCTTCTGCGCGGTAAACGCGGTCAGAAACGCCGGAAGAGAACCGTTGAACGAGCTGTTGATGAGCTGCTCGCTCTGCGCTGCGTAAAAGGATTCCTTAGAAACGCGGACCCTGACGATGCCGTTGACGTTTTCAAACAATCCGCGTTCACAAAGCTTGCGCAACACGGTATAGGTCGTGGGCTTTTTCCAGCACAGCTCCTTCTCGCAGAGTTTCACCAGCTCCCCCGACGGAATCGGCGCATTCGCCCAAACGATCTTCGCAAATCGTTCCTGAACCTCTCCAAGTACCAGTTGTTCCATATCCGATCTCTCTCCCTGCATTCGATTTCGCGTTTTGGTTCCTTATTTGGGCAGGGGCAGCTCCGCGGTCGCCTCGGTATCCACCCAGATCACGGGACGCACCCCGTATCCGCTGTTCAGGACCCCGTGGCCCACGCTGACGATCTGGCCGGAGGTGCCGACGCAGGCGATGCGGTACGTTATATAGGATTCATCGGCCACCTGCACCTGCTCCGTCATGTTGCTCTCGGAATAGATGGGCGTGCGCAGCCACCACAGGCAGGTGTGCTCGACGCTGCTACGATAGGCGCCGAACCCGATGGCGTACTTGGTAGCGGTGCACTTGCGGTCCTCATCGGTGGGAAAATACGTTTTAGCTTCCTGTACGCTCAACAGGAAGACCCTATCCGTAGTGTCGTAGGAGCCGTCCGCTTTTTTCAGCCTCGTCCGCTTCAGCATCCGTACCTCCCCCGGATCGAAGGCCGTTTCCAAAAACGTGTCGTTCAGCCATTGGCGCAGCAGGCACGTCCGCCACGTGACGGGCGTATGCTCCTTTTCGAAGGAGTATCGCATGTAGGGGAGGGCATCCACCGCGTATTTGGTGATCAGCATCAGCTTGCTGCCGTCCCTGTCCAGTACGATCCATTCGACGGGGTCCTTCTCCTCCGACGTGATGGGGCCCTGGGGGTACGCGCCGAACAAAACGGTGGAGCCGATCTCGGCGTTGTTCAGCCGTTCTTTGGCGATTTGAAAGATGAGATCGCTGCTGTCCTGGTAGTTCATGCCGTGCAGCGTCCGATACGCGTCGTCGTAGGCGCCGGCCTCCATCTGCGCCACGCCCCGACGGTACTGCAGGGCGGGAACGGCGTACTTCTTGTACAGGGACGCGCCGACGAAGCAGGCGGCGGCCGCAAGTACCACGCCCACGGCGCCCAAAATGATCCGCTTGATGCGCTTCTTCCGTTCCTTCTCCCGCTGCTTCGCGGCGCGGATGGCTTCCTCCCGATCCGCCCGTTCCTTCCGAATGATCTCCTCGATGGTGCGCTTTGCCTGCTGGATGCGCTCGTCCGCATCCCGATAGCCGGGGATGCGCTCAAAGATCTGGATCGCCTTCTCCTGGCTCCGCACGTTCATATTGGCGGCGGCCTTGTCGGCTTCCTCGTATATCTCGTCCAGGCGCTTCGTCGCCTTCCTCTCCTCGCATTCGATCCTTTTCTGGGCGGCGTCCCTATACTCGGGGATGCGGGCCAGCTCGTCGGCTGCTTCCGCGTAAAGGTCTCCATCGATCAGCAGCAGCGCGTTTTGATAGATCCGTTCCTGCTCCTCGGCCGGCATCTGTTCTCTTGCATCCATGACTGGCACCTCCTTGGTTTACCATCAATAAACCTTATCTGAAGTTTATCGTAAATAAACCGATCTGTCAACCCCCTTGTTGGCAAATCATGGTATATATTTCGACGGACCGAGGCGCCACATAAAAAGCAGGCCCTGCGTCGCTTGGCGCAGGGTCTGTTTTCTGTTTGGATCGATGATTCAGAACGCCTTGAGAAAGACGATGGTCAGCACGATCGCTGCCAGCAGGAACACGCCGCCAACGATGATCAGGTGCCAGGCGACCTTCCGCTTGGCCTTGACGCTCTGCTTGTAGTCGTAGTAGGTCCGGGCCATGTCGTCGTGGGCCTCGTCGCTGAACCGCCTGGCCGACGCCATCCGCATGGAATGGAAGCTGTACGTGAGCCCGTCGTAGGTCCCCTCCTTCTTCAGGAAGGAGAGCAGGCCGATCCCCGTCAGCAGCACGCCCGGCACCAGGAACGCGTCGCTCAGGTAGCGGACGATCAGCGCGACGTCCGTTTCGTGAAAGATATCCCTTGCAAAACAGACGGTGAGCGCCAGCAGCAGCCCTACGGCGATGGCCAGGACATACCGCAGCCAGGGGTGATCATCCGTTATTCTTAGTCTTCGCATCGATCTCGGCTATCTCCTGACGATACTTCTCGCACTCCGCCGTGTTGCACAGCACGAAGTGGTTGGGAACGACCTCCTTGAACTCCGGACCTTCCTTCGAGTAGTCATGGGTCAGGGAGGGCACGTAGGTGATACGCTTGCGGCGCTTCTCGTAGTTCGGGTCGGGCAGCGGGATGGCGGAAAGGAGCGATCTCGTATACGGATGCATGGGATGGGCGAACAGCTCGTCGGAATCCGCCAGCTCCACCATCTTGCCGAAGTACATGACGCCGATACGATCGGAGAAGTACTTGACCACGGAAAGGTCATGGGCGATGAACATGATCGTCAGGCCCATCTCGTCTCTGAGGTCGTTCATCAGGTTGATGACCTGCGCCTGAATGGAAACGTCCAAGGCGCTGATAGGTTCGTCCGCGATAATGAGA
>CAMHOI010000108.1 GCA_946186725.1 uncultured Clostridia bacterium | reverse complement strand
ATGACCTGCTCGGGCTCGCCCTTGCGCAGGAGGCCGTGGTTGACGTGGACGCAGACCAGCTGCTTGCCGACGGCCTTGATGAGAAGGGCGGCGACGACGGAGGAGTCGACCCCGCCGGAGAGGGCGAGGAGCACCTTTTTGTCGCCGATCTGCGCGCGCAGGGCGGCGAGCTGCTCGTTGATGAAGGCCTCCGCGAGGGCGGGGGTGGTGATGCGTTCCATGGTTTCGGGTCTGACGTTATTGGACATAAAACTTACCTCCCGTGAAAGATAGAATACGTTGAGAGAATTATAGCAAAAGGGGACGGCGCCGTCAAGTTCGCGGCGGCGAAAAACCGCGAAAATGCGAAGAAAGGAGGTCAGCGCCCCTTCCATCCGAAGCGGGTGAGATCGACCCGCCCGTCCGTGAAGGAGACGCCCTCCTCCGCGAGCAGGACGATCTGCGCGCTCGCGCCGCCGAAGGCGAAGGCCGACGAGGGCTCGCCCAGGCGGTTGACCACCCGGTGGCAGGGAATGCGCACCGGATCGGGATTGTGATGGAGCGCGTAACCGACCACGCGGCTCCACCGCGGGTTGCCCGCCAAAGCGGCAATCTGACCGTAGGTGGCGACGCGGCCGCGTGGGATCCTGCACACCACGGCGTAGATCCGTTCAAAGGCGTTGTCCATGCTCTCACCGCTTTCGTGGGGATAGGATCATTGTATCACAGCGTGGCGGGAAAGGCAAAGGCGACGGTTGCCTTTTGGAGGCGGGTGTGGTAGGATAGGGAAAAACAGCGAGAAGGGACGAAAACGCGATGAACCCATTTGACCAAGCGTACTGTCTGTCCGCCCTGCAGACCCTGATCGGGATCGACAGCACCACCGGGCAGTACGAGGAGATTCAGCGCACCGTCAGCCGCATGGCGGAGGACATGGGCTTTGTCTGCTCTCCCCTGCGCAAGGGCGGCGTGGTCGTCGACCTCGGAGGCGAGGGCGAGCCGCTGGTCGTGACCGCTCATCTGGACGATATCGGGCTGATGGTGCGCCACGTCAACGCCGACGGCACCCTGAACGTCTGCCCCGTGGGCGGGCTGTACCCCTTCTACTGCGTAACGGAGAACGTGCGCGTCTACTCCCGCGGCGGAAGGGTGCACACCGGCTGCGTCTGCCGCACGCCCAACTCCATCCACGTCACCGAGGAGGAGCTGCGCGGCGTTCTGCCCGACTTTCGCACCAACGTGTGCGTGGTGCTCGACGAGGACGTGCACACCGCCGAGGACGTGCAGAAGCTCGGGATCGCGACCGGCGACGTGATCGCCCTGGAGCCCCGCTTCACCGTTGCGGGCGGGTATATCAAGTCCCGCTTTCTGGACGACAAGGCGGCCGCGGCCCTCCTGCTGACAGCGATGCGCGAGATCGCAGAAGGCCGCCTGACCCTCCGGCGGAAGGTCTACGCCTATTTTGCCGTGTACGAGGAGATCGGCCACGGCACCTCCTGGCTGCCCGAGGGCGTGAAGGACATCCTCGCCGTGGACATCGCGCCCACGGGGCCGGAGCAGAACTCCGACGAGCGAAAGGTCACCGTCTTCGCCAAGGATTCCCGCTTCCCCTACCACCGGGGGATGACCGGCGAGCTGTGCGACGCGGCGGAGGAGAGCGGCGCCGACTGGGTGACGGATATTTTCACCCCGCACTACGGCACCGACTGCGACACCAGTCTGGTGGCCGGGCACGACGTGCGGCATGCGGCGATCGGCTTCGGCACCGCCAACAGCCACGGCTACGAGCGGACCCACGTCGACGGCCTGCGAAACACCTACACCCTCCTGTGCGCCTATCTGCAAAAATAAAAGCGCAAACGGAAAAAGCCCTTCGCCGGTCGGCGAAGGGCTTTTTTGTCGCGGGTCAGTCGGCGGCCGCCTCGAGCAGGAAGCTGACGGGGCGGAAGCCGTCGTTGCAGGAGAGCAGGGCGGCGTGCGGATCCTTCATCCAGCCGTCGTAGAAGTTGCCGCCCCCCTGGGCGAGGGTGCGCACGAAGGGAGCGAGCGTCTCCCACGCGCTGTCGCAAAAGCCCGCCGGGCGGGCCGCGTCGCGGGAGAGAAAGGTCTGCCCCTCGCGCATCCCGCAGGCGTGCTCGATGGGGTTCTCGTACCGCGCGATGAGGTCGTCGTAGCGGGCGATCCGCACGACGGTGATGCGAACGGGGATCATAGTCTCACTCCCATTCCACGGTGGCGGGGGGCTTGGACGTGATGTCGTAGACGACGCGGTTGACGCCCGGCACCTCGTTGACGATGCGGTTGGAGACGGCGGCGAGGATATCGTAGGGAATGCGCGCCCAGTCGGCGGTCATAAAGTCGTCGGTGGTGACGGCGCGGATGGCGACGACGTTCTCATAGGTGCGGTGGTCGCCCATGACGCCGACGGCCTTCGCGCCCGTGTAGACGCAGAAGAACTGGCTGAGCTGCTTCTCGTACCCGTTGCGGGCCATCTCGTCCCGCAGGACGGCGTCGGCGTCCTGGAGGACGGCGATCTTCTCGGCCGTGATCTCCCCGATGATGCGCACGCCCAGACCCGGGCCGGGGAAGGGCTGACGCCAGACCAGCTCGCCCGGGATGCCCAGCCGCTCGCCGACGGCGCGCACCTCATCCTTGAACAGGTCCCCGAGGGGCTCGACGACGCCGAGGAAGCGGACGTCGGCGGGGATGCCCTGCTGATTGTGGTGGGTCTTGATGACGGCGCTGCCCGCCTGGCCCGCCGAGGCGCCCTTGCCGCTCTCGATGCGGTCGGGATAGATGGTGCCCTGGGCGAAGAAGGCGTCGCCCGCGGCGCGGGACTTGATCTCCTCCCAGAAGACGGAATAGAAGGCCTCGCCGATGATCCTGCGCTTTTGCTCGGGATCGGTGACGCCCTTGAGCTTCTCAAGGAAGAGGTCGCGGCAGTTGACGCGCACGAAGTTCATATCGAACAGCCGGGTGAAGGTCTGCTCCACGAAGTCGCCCTCGTCCTTGCGCATGAGGCCGTGGTCGACGAAAACGCAGGTGAGCTGACGTCCGACGGCGCGGCTGAGCAGCCCGGCGGCGACGGAGGAGTCCACACCGCCCGAAAGGCCGAGGATGACCGGCTTGTCCCCGATCTGCGCCCGCAGAGCGGCGACGGTATCCTCGATGAAGGTGTCCATGACCCAGTCGCCCCGGCAGCCGCAGACCCGGTAGAGGAAGTTTTCCAGCATCCTGTCCCCGTAGACCGAATGGGTCACCTCGGGGTGAAACTGGACGGCGTAGAGCCGCTTTTCGCGGTTCTCCATGGCGGCGCAGGGACAGTTCTCGGTGGCAGCGGTCACGGTAAACCCGTCCGGCACGCGGGAAACGTAATCGGTGTGGCTCATCCACACGACGCTGCTCTGCGGCACGCCCTCGGTCAGAAGACTGTCGGCGGTGAGGGTGAGGTCGATCTTGCCGTACTCGGAGACGGGGGCGGTCGTCACCTCGCCGCCCGCCATCCAGGCCATCAGTTGGCACCCGTAGCAGATGCCGAGCACGGGGATGCCGAGAGAGAGGACGGCCGGATCGTAATGGGGGGAGGCGGGATCGTAGACCGAGTTGGGCCCGCCCGTGAAAATAACACCGGCGTAGCCCCCTTCCCGGATGCGGTCGAGGGGGGCGGTGCAGGGCAAAATCTCGGCGTAAATGCGGTGCTCGCGCACCCGGCGGGCGATGAGCTGATTATACTGCCCGCCGAAATCGAGAACGAGGATCTTTTCCATAGGGTCTCCTTACAGGGTGATCTCATCGCCGTCGGTGATGGCGGCGGCGTTGGCGGCAAGCAGGGGCTCAACGATCTCGGCGAGGTATTCCCGGGTCTGTTCCGGGGCGCGGCCGACGAAGTTTTCGGGCCGCAGGATGGCGAGGATCTCCTCCCGGGTGACGGGGATGCCGTCGTCGGCGGCGAGGCGGTCGACGAGGTCGTTGTCCAGCCCCTCTTCCTTGACGCGGGCGGCCGCGGCGACGGAGTGCCGGCGGATGCGCTCGTGGATCTCCTGTCGGTCGGCGCCCCGCTTGACGGCGTCCATGAGGACGGTCTCGGTGGCCATAAAGGGCAGCTCCTGCTGCAGATGGCGGGCGATCATATTGGGGTAAACGACGGACGTTATGAGTATGTCTACGACAGAGATCGGAAGAGCGTCGTG
>CAMHOI010000107.1 GCA_946186725.1 uncultured Clostridia bacterium | reverse complement strand
GAACCCGAGCCCGGGCAAGAGGAGGGTTCGCCCTTCTTCCCGCCCGGTTTTACCGAGGGCGCCTTCGACCCCTACGCCGGGGTGGACCCCGAGGGGGAGATGAACGGTCTGCCCGTGGTGGAGGTCGCCACCTTCGTGCGGGTCAACACCCGGCGGTATATCCCCCGCTTCCGCGTCATGTGCGACACCGGGCGCAGGTTCAGTTGGAACCCGGGCGCCTTCCTGTTCGGCAGCGTCTGGCTCTTCTATCGCAAGTGCTATCTGGAGGGCTTCGCGGCGCTGGTGCTCACCCTGATCGCCAACATGGCCACCCTGCCCTTCATGAGCGCCTATTATCGGGCTGTGGAAGGGTTGCTCGGCATGTCCGGCGGCGCTGAGCCGTCCGCATTGGCCCAGCAGGAGATGCTGGACAAGCTTCTGTCCGACAACGGCTGGCTCTTTCTGCTCGCGCTCGCGGGCGTGGCGGTGTGGATCGCCCTGCACGTGCTGATCGGTTTCTTCGGCGACCGCGTCTATTTGCGCCGCTGCCTGGACAAGGTCGCCGCCATCCGCGACGACGAGGAGGTCGACGACAAGCTGCGCGCCCTGGTCATGGCGGGAGGCGTTCAGCCCCTGCTGGCCGCCGCGGCCTTCGTCGTCATCCAGGTTCTGCCCGGCTATCTCATCACGTTTTTCTGATAAGAAGGAGGATTCCGACGTGAAGATCCGCAAAGCCGTCATTCCCGCGGCGGGGCTGGGCACGCGCGTGCTCCCCGCCACCAAGGTCATGCCCAAGGAAATGCTCCCCATCGTGGACAAGCCCGCCATCCAGTACATTGTCGAGGAGGCGGTCGCCGCCGGCATCACCGACGTGCTCATCGTCACCGGGCGGGGCAAGGGGCTCATTGAGGACCACTTCGACAACGCCTACGAGCTGGAGGACGTCCTGCGCCGCAAGGGGCGGGAGGACGTCGCTGACGAGGTGGCCGCCATCGCCCACATGGCCAACGTTCATTTCGTGCGTCAGCACAAGCCCCTCGGGCTGGGGCACGCCGTGCTCGCCGCCCGCAGCTTTGTGGGGGAGGAGCCCTTCGCCGTCCTCTACGGGGACGACGTCATCGTTTCCCGCGAGTCGGTCACCGGCCAGCTTTGCCGCCGCTTTGAGGAATACGGAAAGGGCGTCGTCGGCGTCAAGGAGGTCCCGCGCGAGGAGGTGGGCAAATACTGCACCCTTGCGGTCTCTCCGCTGAAGGAGGGGGAGTTTGCCGTCTCCGACATGATCGAGAAGCCGACCGAGGAGCAGATCCTGAGCTGTTGGTCCATTCTCGGGCGCTGCGTCCTGCCCGCCCGCATTTTTGAGGTGCTGGCGCATCAGGCGCCGGGCCGGGGCGGCGAGATCCAACTCACCGACGCCATGGCGGTGCTCGCCCGCGAGGAGGGCATGATCGCCGTCGATTTCGAGGGTAAGCGATACGACATGGGCAACAAGCTGGGCGTTCTTCAGGCGCAGATCGAGGTCGGCCTCACCCACCCCGAGGTGGGGCAGGGACTGCGCGCCTACCTCAAGGAGCTCGCCAAAACGCTTTGACCCGAAAGCATCAAGCGCCGCGACCTTGGTCGCGGCGCTTTTTACGGCTCATTGTCGCTGACGAACCAGCGGGTGCCGTCCAGGAACAGGTAGCGGATCTGTCCCCGGATGCGGCAGGTATAGCGCAGACCGATCCCGCCCTGCTTGAGGGAGGCGGCGCGGCGCACGTCCAGCACCCGGTCGATCTCGTAGCGGCGCCCGTCCGTCCAGCAGAGCGTCAGCGGCGTGACCGTCCCGTCGGGCGCGAACCGCGCGATCATGGTCACATGGGTCATGAGGCGGCCTCCCCGGGCGAGGGATCGGCGGGCCGGATGACGTGGTCCCGTTTGGGATCGAAGCCGGTCAGCTCGGGGGCGGCCAGCAGGGTGGCGGGCAGCAGACAGCGGCTGCCGAAGCGCTGCTTGAGGCGGTCGCCCACCTCCTCCAGGACGTCCAGCCGGCGGCTTTTCGCCGTGTCGGTGAAAAAGTCGAGCTGGGCGCCGCAGGCGGCCTCGCACAGGTCGCTCACGCTGACGCCCACGCTGCGCATGGGACGCCCCCAGCGGTAGTTGGCGTCCACCAGCGCGAGGGCGATCTCGTGAATGCGGTGGGTGGCGTCGGTGGGCGCGGGCAGGGTGGCCTGCCGCTGAAAGCCGAAGAGGGAGCTGTCCCGCATCCAGACCGAGATCTGCCGCCCCATCAGCCCCTTTTCCCGCAGACGGCGCCCCACGCTGTCGGCCAGCACGTAAAGCACCCGCGCCGCGTCGTCGCGGCAGGTCATGTCGCGGGGCAGGGTGAAGGAGTTGCCGACGGATTTGACCTGCGGCACATCCTCCGGCCGCTTGACGGGCGAGGCGTCCAGCCCGCGGGCGCAGGCCTGCAGCGCCGGGCCGTTCTTCCCCAGCAGGCGGCGGAGCAGGTCCTCGGGCGCCTGCGCCAGCTCTCCGATGGTGCGTATGCCCCGCCCGATCAGCTTGGCGCCCGTCGCCGGGCCGACGCCCAGCAGGTCGGTCACCGGCAGAGGCCAGACGATCTCGGCCACCCGCTCCCGCGGGATGAGGGTGACGGCGTCCGGCTTCTTGTAGTCGCTGCCCAGCTTGGCGAAGACCTTGTTGAAGCTGACGCCGATGCTGACCGTGATGCCCAGCTCCCGCTTCACGCGGCGTCGGATCTCGTGGGCCAGGGCGGCGCCGTTCTCCCCCGTGACGTCCAGCCAGGCCTCGTCCAGCCCGAAGGGCTCCACCCGGTCGGTGTAATCGAAATAGATCTGCCGCGCGAAGCGGGAGAATTTGACGTAATCCTCATAGCAGGGGGGCAGGATGACCAGACCGGGACATTTCTCCCGCGCCTGCCAGAGCGCCTGGCCCGTCTTGACCCCGGCGGCCTTGGCCGGCTCGTTCTTGGCCAGGATGATGCCGTGGCGGCGCTCGACGTCGCCCCCGACCGCCACCGGCCTGCCCCGCAGCTCGGGGCGCTTGAGCAGCTCCACCGAGGCGTAAAAGGAATTACAGTCGCTGTGCAGGATGATCCGATCCATCTCTCTTCCTCCAATAAGAACAAATGTTCTGATTGCATCATATCACTTGGTTCGGCCGTTGTCAAGGGGGCGTTCCGTGCAAATTTTCCGCCCTTGCCCTTGAATCAAGGAGGAAAAGATGGTATACTGCCCTACGAAATCCAACGAAAAAGGAGAATGCGACATGAAGATCACCTATCTGGGTCAGGCGGGCTGGCTGTTCGAGACCGAGCAGGTTTGTGCGATGATCGACCCCTATTTTTCGGACAGCGTGCGCAAGCTGCACGACACCTCCTATCGACGGGTGCCCATGGACGAGCGGTTCCTGCACATCACGCCCGACGTGCTCATCTGCACCCACAATCACCTCGATCACTATGATCCCGAGACCGTGGAGCCCATGCTTCGGACCGAAAAGAAGATCACCGTCCTTGGCCCGACCTCGGTCTGGCAGGAGGCGCGCAAGCTGGGCGGCCCGCACAACTACGTCTGCTTCGACCGCCACACCCGCTGGACGCAGGGCGACGTGACCTTCATCGCCGTCAAGGCCGAGCACAGCGACCCTTACGCCATCGGGGTGCTGATCGTCGACAGCAGCGACGTCTACTACGTCACGGGCGACACGCTCTATAACACCGACGTGCTGGCCGACCTGCCCGAGGGGATCAAGGTCGTCTTCCTCCCCATCAACGGCGCGGGCAATAACATGAACGCCGTCGACGCCGCCGCCTTCGCGGCCGCCACGGGGGCCGAGTACTCGGTGCCCTGCCACGTCGGGATGCTCGACGACCTGACCGCAGAGGCGTATGTCGCGCCCAACCGCGTCCTGCCGACCATTTGGCAGCCGCTGGAACTGAAATAAGGGAAGAGAAAAAGGCCCCCGCTCGTGAGAGCGGGGGCCTTTTTGCGGTGCGGCGTTTCAGGGCTGCCGGCCGTTCACGACTGCGCGGCGATGGGGTAATCGTCCGGGCAACGGAGCCGACCGCCGCCGGGGGCGGAGGAAGGGAGGCGAGGTTGGCGCCGCGGTCGACGGGCGCGAGGAGGGGCGCAAGCCCGAAGCGCCCGTCGGGCACCGCAAGAGGGCAAAGCTCCGTCAATGAGAACGTTGCTTAAGCGATGGGGTAGTCGTCGGGGAAGAAGGTGTACATCAGCAGCCAGAT
>CAMHOI010000106.1 GCA_946186725.1 uncultured Clostridia bacterium | reverse complement strand
CATCCCCGCTCCACCCTGAAAAGAAAAGGAGATCCTGTCATGAAGAAAGGAATGTGTGTTCTTTTGGCGACGATACTGCTTTTTGCCACCGTCGGTTGTACGGGCGCGGGCGGCGATCCGGTTTCCGGCGCGACCTCCTCCAAAGCGTCGTCGGTCAACGGCTCCGAGCCGGCTTCCCCGAGCGATCTGTCCTCGCAGGAGGAGACGGCCTCCGTGGAGACTCCCAACGCGGACGTGTCCTTTGAGACGGCCTCCCTGGCTCCGGCAACGGGGTCGGTATCCTTTGACCTGAAAGCGCACGCCGACGCCAAGACGGCCCTGCGCAACCCCGACAAGGGCTGGTATCTGCACTACTATGACGACGGCACCTACAATTACGGCGCGCAAAAGTCGGCCGAGTGGATCCTGGACTATATGTCCTACCTCGACCACATCTACATTCGTCTGCCCTGGTGCACCATCGAGCCCTCCGAGGGCTCCTTCCAGTGGGCCATCATCGACACGGTCATCAAGGACTTCGCCGACCACGGCGTTGCCGTTTCCTTCCGCATCACCTGCAAGGAGGGCGGCTCCTACTGCCCCAACGCCACCCCCGAGTGGGTGAAAGAAGCGGGCGCGAACGGCTGGAAGCTGAACGACGGCTCCTGGCAGCCCGATTATGCCGACGAGGTCTTCCTGCAAAAGCTGGACAACTTCCACAAGGCGTTTGCCGCGCACATCGCCGGCATGAACGTGCGCTACGTCGATGTGGGCAGCTTCGGCGACTACGGCGAGGGGAACAACGCCAGCAGCACCAATGAAGGCGGCAGCAAACACAAGAACTTCCCGTGGGCGGCCATCCAGAAGCACTTTGACATCTACGCCAAGTACTATCCCAACCACCAGGTCGTCGTCAGCGACGACTTCATCGGCAGCGGCAACGTCACCGGTATCGGCGCCGGCGGCGCCAACATCCGCAACTACGTCAAGGAGCACGGCTGGACCTGGCGCGACGACTCCATCTGCGTCAAATGGTTCATGGAGAATTATGCCGAGACCGACTCGGTGCGCTCGCCCCAGCTGTTTGAGGAGATCTGGGAAAGCAGGCCCGTCATCATGGAGCTGGAGCATTACACGCAAGTCCTTGCCAATCAGTGGCACGGTGATAACTGGCGGGACGGTGCGGTCTTCAAGGCCGCCTGCCAGCGCACCCACGCCACCTACGCCGGCTTCCACGGCTTCATCAACGATTTCATGACGGGCAAAAACATCCAGTTTGCCAACGAGATGGCCAACCTGCTTGGCTACTGGTACTTCCTGGACAAGGTGGACGTCGCCCGCAGCGGCAGCCGGCTGACCTGCAAGTTTGCCTGGCAGAACAAGGGCTTCGCCAAGGCCTACAACGTCTACGACCTCGATCTCATCCTGACCGACGGCAAGGGCAAGGATCACGTCCTCAACATGAAGGGCTTCGACAACACCGCGATCATGCCCGACCAGGCGCTAACCACCTCGCACACCGTCGATCTCGGCGACCTGCCGGGCGGCGAGTACGTCGTCAGCGTGCGCATGCACAAGGGCGACACGCCCGTGCTGCTGGCGCTGGACAAGGAACTCAAGGGCAAGGACGGCCGGTATACGATCGGCAAGATCGCCCTGTGATCCGCAAATCATGAAAAAGAAGACCGCTTCCGAAGAAGCGGTCTTCTTTTGTTTTCGGTTCAGGAAAGGCAGACGACGTAGCGATAGGGCACGCTCTCATTGAGCATGACCCAGGTGATCCCGGCGCGCAGGGTGTCGCTGACGCGCTGCCAGACGTCGGGACCCGCCGGCGTACTGTCGAGGGCAAAATAGACGTAATCGCTGTTGCCTCGGCGGAAGGCGGAGACGATCTTGTCCACCAGCTCGTCCTCGCCGGACGCGGTGAAGGAGAGCTCCAGCATATCCCGGTCACAGACCGGGAGCCGGTCAGCAAGATAGACGGGACCGGTCTGGTACTCGTCGGAAAAGCCGTACCAGAAGCTTTGCCCGATCCTCCGCTCGATCTCCTCCACGTCGGAGGAATCCACGGCGGCGTCGACGTTGAACCACGCGCCGTCCAGCCGGACGCAGTTCCAGGTGTGGCCGGTCTGCTCCTCGTCTGTGGGCAGGTGGAGCTTTTCAAAGCAGGGCACGCCGGCCATGTTGCAAAGCAGGGAGAAGGCGTTGGCGAAGCCGTCGCAATGGGAGGCGCCCTCACAGAGCGCGTCGTAGAGGTAGCTGGCCTTCCAGGCGTTGTCGTAGGTGCGGTACCTGACGTTCTCCCGCAGGTAGCGGTAGAGCGACCAGCACGTTTCAGCGGGCGTCAGCCCATCAGGCAGTCCATCGACGATCTGCCGCGCTTTGGCGACGGCCTGCTCCTTCAGATCCAGCGCGTTCCGCGAGAAGCCGACGACCTTGAGCAGGATCCCCTTGACGGGGCGCTCGCGGTCAAAAGGGCCGGCAGACGCTACCTGAGTTTCGCTGACGGAATAGTATCGCTGAGAAAGGTTTTGCTCGACCAGGGGGGAATCCAGCGCCAGGCAGACCATCACGCGGGGAAGCGTCTCGACCAGATCGTCAGCCAGCCGCTCGTCGAACATGATGCGGGTGATGCAGTTGTCCAAAGCGTACTCCAGCAGGCGGTAGATCCGCTTGCCGTCGTCGTCGAGCGTGGCGTAGTACACGTCGGAGCTGTACTCGCGATATACGGAGGAGTAGTTCTCCAGCTCGCTGACGCGGTGAAACGCGAGGTTGTTCCTGGCATCGGAAGAGGAAAATGCGACCCACAGCGCGGTGTCAACCTCGGGGAGAAGGGCGGAAAGAGCGGAACAACTGCCGCAAAAGAACATGACAAAGCAGATCAGCAGGCAGAGCGGCCCTCTCTTGTTCATGCCATCCTCTCCTCTCCCGGCGGTTTAGTGCTCGATATATCCTTCGATTCCCTTGGTGTACATATCATCGGTGACGGGCAGATACCGGTCGCCCTGATACTCGTCGGTAAAGCCGTTGTAGGCGCGGTAAACGTCGCCGGTCTCCACGTCGTAGACCCGCTCATAGCCCAGGGTGGCGTCGCTGCGTTTCTGGCTGATGACGTCGTAGGACGCGCTGCGCTTCTCCCAGGAGTCCATGATCATGTCGGACATTCCGTCGTAAACGGCGGCGTTGGCCTTGACGACGTTCGCCATGGCGGCCTCCTGACTGTGGAACGCTTCCAGAAAGGCCTCGCTGAACTGCAGGGTGCTCAGGCACCGATCCAGATGGGGCGCCCAGTCGTTGAAGGCGTCGTCGGGCGCTGTCATCATGACGACGTGATAGACGTTCAGGGGAGCGACGTCGACCTTATTGCTCAGGGGATTCCAGTTTTCGGTGACGTAATAGGAACCGACGTCGGTCACGGCCGCGGTGAAGAGCCCCTGCGCATTGCCGGAGGACCCTTTGAAGGAGGCGCGGACGATGTCGCCGCCCAAAAGGTTCTGCCCGAGCGTATCGACCACGGTCAGATCGTCAAGGACGGGGAAAAAGTCGGTCTTGTATACTTGGTTGGCATAGGAGCCGTTGTGCGCCCACACGCCGTAAAACGCCTCGGTGGTCTGCGGATCGACGGCGGCGAGGTGGGCATAGGTCTGATCGGGATAATAGTATTCCCAGGTAGCGCGGGCTTTCTCGGTCTTCATGAAGCCCTCCAGCTTGAGGCAGAAGAAGAACATATAGTCCCTGTTCTGCGGGTCGTAGGCCTTGAAGGCGTAGTTGGTCACGCTTTCGCCGGGGCCGACGTCGACCTTCCAGCCCTTGGGCATCTGAAAGCTGACCATGCCGTTGTCGAAGGTCTCAAAAGAGATCTTGGCGGCCGGGTTGGGCCGGATCCGGACTCCGCTGCAGGCGACGAGGGCGGCCAGCATGGCGGCGCAGAGAACGAGAGAAATCAGTTTTTTCATCGTGTCGCACTCCTTTCGGCTTTCTGCACTCAAGATACCACAAAGCGGTGCGGATGACAATAGTTTTCTAAAAGAAAGAGCCGCATACTGCGGCTCTTTTCTTTTGGAGCGGGTGATGGGAATCGGTCCGCCGGCGTCGCCCGCCGACCGTCTCCGACGGTGCCCGCCGCCGTCGCCTGCTCCCGAGACGGCGGAACGACCCTTCCGGCTCGTCCGCCTTTTCGACCCAAGGTGGGTTCGCTTCCCTATCTACCCCTTGCCAAAAAAAAGAGCCGCATACTGCGGCTCTTTCTTTGGAGCGGGTGATGGGAATCGAACCCACGTGTTCAGCTTGGAAGGCTGACATTCT
>CAMHOI010000105.1 GCA_946186725.1 uncultured Clostridia bacterium | reverse complement strand
CCTTCGTCGCCGCCTGCCCTGCCTGCGGCGCCACCCGGATCAAGTATGCCGGCGTGGGTACCCAGCGGGCCGAGCGCGAGCTCAGGGAGCAGTTCCCCGAGGCGCGCATCCTGCGCATGGACGCCGACAGCACCATGGCTCGCCGCGCTTATGAGGACAAGCTGTCCGCCTTTGCCAGGGGAGAGTACGACGTCCTCCTCGGCACCCAGATGATCGCCAAGGGGCTGGATTTTCCCAACGTGACGCTGGTGGGCGTGCTGGGCGCCGACGGCGCTTTGTACAGCGAGGACTACCGCAGCTTTGAACGCACCTTCTCCCTTCTCACCCAGGTGGTCGGCCGCTCGGGACGGGGGGACGACGCGGGGCTGGCCATTGTGCAGTCCATCGCCCCCGATAACGAGATCATCGAGTTGGCCGCCCGTCAGGATTACGACGCCTTTTACGAGCAGGAGATCCTTACCCGAAAGGCGATGATCTACCCGCCCTACTGTACTCTCATCCTGATCGGATTCACCGGCGACGCCGCCGGTCAGGTCGCTCAGGCCGCCGACCGCTTTCTGGCGCTGCTTCGCCGGGAGAATGAGGCCCACCCCGAGGTGCCCATGATCGTCCTCGGTCCCTCGCCCGCGGTGTTGCCGCGCGTGAGCGGCCATTACCGCTACCGTCTGTTCATCAAGACCAAATTCAACCGCGAATGCCGCCTTTTGCTGGCCGACGTCCTGCGTGCCTTCGGCAAGGACCCCGCCAACAAAGCCGTCACGGTCTTCGCGGACCGCGATCCCGAATCGCTCTTTTGAGGTGATGCCTTATGGCCATTCGCAATATCATTCATGAGGAGGACGACCGCCTCTTCAAAACCAGCCGTCCCGTTGAGGTCTTCGACGAGCGGCTCCACTGCCTGCTCGACGACATGGCCGAGACCATGCGCGGGGCCGAGGGCGTGGGACTCGCCGCCGTCCAGGTGGGCGTGCTTCGCCGCGCCGTCGTCATCGACTGCGGCGACGGGCTGATCGAGCTGGTCAACCCCCGCATCGTCGGTCAGAGCGGCAAGCAGTCCGGCCCCGAGGGATGTCTTTCCTTCCCCGGGGAATACTTTGTGGTGGAGCGGCCCAACTCCGTCGTCGTGGAGGCGCAGGACCGCTTCGGTCGTCCCTTCCGCGTCAAAGGGGAGGGACTGAAAGCCCGCGCCTTCTGCCACGAGATCGACCATCTGGACGGCGTCGTCTTCAAGTCCAAGGCGACCGCCCCCTATGAAGGAGAATGACCCATGCGTCTGGTCTTTATGGGCACGCCCGACTTCGCCGTCCCCTGCCTTGAGGCGATCCTCGCCGCCGGGCACGAGGTGGCAGCGGTTTACTCCCAGCCCGACAAGCCCGTCGGCCGCAAGCAGGAGATCCGCCCCACCCCCGTCAAGGCGTGCGCCCTCGCCCACGGTCTGCCCGTGTATCAGCCCGCCACCCTGCGCACCGATGAGGAAGTCGCCCGCTTGGCCGGGCTCCGGCCCGACTGCGTGGTGGTCGTCGCCTACGGCAAGCTCATTCCCGCCGCCATGCTTTCTCTGCCCCCCAAGGGCTTCCTCAACGTCCACGCTTCGCTTCTGCCCCGCTACCGCGGCGCAGCGCCCATCCAGTGGGCGGTCGTCAACGGAGACAAGACCACCGGCGTGACCATCATGCTTCTTGACGAGGGGATGGACACCGGCGCCATCCTCGAACAGCGCGAGACGCCCATCGGGCCCGAGGAAACGGCGGGCGAGCTTTTCGACCGTCTGTCCCGCATGGGTGCCGAGCTGCTGCTCTCCACCCTGGAAAAATGGGCGGCGGACGCCCTCGCGCCCACCCCGCAGGACGACGCCCGCGCCACCCTCGCCCCCATCATCCGCAAGGAGATGGCCGCGCTCGACTTTTCGCTCCCCGCCGGGGCGCTCGCCTGCCGGGTGCGCGGCTTTTCTCCCTGGCCGGTCGCCTACGCCCTCTACGAGGGCCGGCGCATGAAGATCCACCGCGCCCGCCCCGCCGGGCAAACGGGCCGCGCGCCCGGCGCTCTGTGGCAGCAGGACGGCGCTCTACTGGTCGCCTGCGGCGAGGGAACGGCGCTCGAACTGCTGGAGATCCAGCCCGAGGGCGGACGCCGATTGCCCGCGTCCGACTGGCTCAAGGGACATCCCGTCCCGCCCGGCGCCACGCTCGAATAGGAGGAATCCATGCCATATCTCTACTTTGGCTATTTCGAGGGGTACGTTCAGTACTACCTCTATATGCTGCCCGGTATCCTGGCCGTGCTCATCGCCTCCCTCGCGGTCAAGGCCACCTTCCGCCGCTGGTCGGGGGTGGGCAACGCCCGCGGTCTGACGGGCGCCGACGCCGCGCAGGCGGTGCTGCGCGCCTACGGGATCACCGACGTGACCGTCGAGCGGGTGTCGGGCCGTCTGACCGACCACTACGATCCCCGGAGCAAGACCATCCGTCTCTCCGAGAGCGTGTGCGATTCCCGCTCGGTGGCCGCCGTCGGCGTCGCCGCGCACGAGGCGGGGCACGCCGCCCAGTACGCGAGCGGCTACGCCCCCGTCAAGCTCCGCATGGCCATGATCCCCGTTTGCAACGTCGGAGCGCAGCTGGCTCTGCCTCTGCTGATTCTGGGAAGCGTGTTCAATTTCTTCGGGCTGATGGTCGCCGGTCTGGCGCTGTTCGCCCTGTCCGTGTTCTTTCAGTTGGTCACGCTGCCCGTCGAGTTCAACGCCAGCCGCCGTGCCATGGCCGTCATCCGGGAGCGGGATCTGCTCACGGGCGAGGAGGCCGTCGGCGCCCGCAAGGTGTTGACCGCCGCGGCCATGACCTACGTCGCCTCTCTCTTCCAGTCGGTGCTCTCGCTGTTGTATTTTATGTTGAGAGTCGTCGGCTCCCGCCGTCGATGAGTGCCCGCCGCGCCGCACTTCGCGCTCTGACCGCGGTCGAGGCGGGCGGCTGGTCCAACCGCGCGCTGGACCGTGAGCTGCGTCGCGCCGCTCTGACGCCCGAGGACGCCAAGCTGGCCACCGCCCTGTGCTACGGCGTGCTTGACCGCAAGCGGACGCTGGACTACGTCATCGACCCCATGCTCAAGGGAAACGGGAAGCTGTCGCCCACCGTGCGCAACGCCCTGCGTATGGGCGTCTATCAGCTCTTGTACATGGATCGGGTGCCTGACTTTGCCGCCGTCAGTGAGACGGTCGAGCTGGTCAAGCGCTCCCGCGACGCCCGCGCCGGCGGGCTGGTCAACGCCCTGCTTCGCCGCCTTCAGCGGGAGGGGATGCCCTCTCTGCCGCAGGAGCGGACCGCCGCGGCGCTCTCCGTGCGCGCCTCCTGCGAGGAATGGCTCTGTGCGCGGCTGATCGCCGATTGGGGCTTTGACGCCGCCGAGCGCCTGCTGACCGCCGCCTTCGACCCGTCCCCCCTGACGCTGCGGGTCAATCCTCTCCGCACCACCCCCGCCGCGCTGAAGGAGGCCCTCGCCGCCGAGGGCGCGACCGCCGGGGAGGTGGAGGGCCTGCCCCTTGCGCTTCGCCTGACCGAGGGCGGCGTCGAGGGCAGCGGCGCCTATCGCCGCGGCCTCTTCCACGTCCAGGACGCCGCCAGCCAGCGCTGCTGCGCCGCCGTGGAGGCCCGGCCCGGCATGGCCGTCCTCGATCTCTGCGCCGCCCCGGGCGGAAAGACCTTCACCCTCGCGGAGGATATGCAAAACACCGGGCGCGTGACCGCCCGCGACCTTTCACCGGCCCGCGCCGGCCTGATCGCCGAGGGCGCCGAGCGGCTGGGCCTGACCTGCGTCACCGCCCGGGCGGCCGACGCCGCCGTGTTCGACCCCGCGCTCGGGCTCTTCGACCGGGTGCTGTGCGACGTGCCCTGCTCGGGGATCGGCGACATCCGCCGCAAGCCCGAGATCAAGTACAAGCCCGCCTTCGACGCGGAGGCGCTTGGCCGGATCCAGTCCGCCATCCTTTCGTGCGCGGCCTCCTACGTCGCGCCCGGCGGGCGGCTGATCTACTCCACCTGCACCCTGCTCAAGGCCGAGAACGAGGCCGTCACCGCCGCCTTTCTGGCCGCGCATGACGGCTTCCGGCTCCTCGGCGAGCCTGTCCTTCAATGGCCGGGCGGGGCGGGGGACGGCTTCTATTACGCCGTGATGGAAAGGAAGTGAGCCCGTGACCGGATACGATTACCGCTCGATGACCCGCCCGGAGCTGGAGGCGGCGCTCGCCGGCATGGGCCAGCCCCGCTACCGCGCCGGACAGCTCTTTTCCTGGCTGCAGAAGGGGG
>CAMHOI010000104.1 GCA_946186725.1 uncultured Clostridia bacterium | reverse complement strand
CCTGTGGTCAAGCTGGGACTGCTCGGCAATCCCTATATGATCGCGGGGATCGTGTTGGGCATCGGGGCTCTGCTGCTCTCCCTGAAAGGGCCGCAGTTGGGCCTGGGCGCCAAGTGGGCGCCCTGTGCATGGTGGGCGGCGCCGCTGTGCTTCGTCCCGCTGCTGGCGGCCGAGGGCGGAAAACTATTGAGCAAAGCAAAAAAGGAGCAAGAATGATGAGCTATCAACGTCAACGGCCCGCTCAGGGCGAGCAGACGGTCACCCTGGTGACCAACATGGGCGCCGTCAAGATCCGCCTCTTCCCCGAGGAAGCGCCCAAGGCCACGGAAAACTTCCTGACCCATGCAAAGAACGGTTATTACAACGGGTTGATCTTTCACCGCGTCATCCGCGATTTCATGATCCAGGGCGGCGACCCGACCGGCACCGGCATGGGCGGCGAAAGCATCTGGGGCGACACGTTTGAGGACGAATTCTCCCCCAAGCTCCACAATCTGCGCGGCGCTCTTTCCATGGCCAACGCCGGGCCCGGCACCAACGGCAGTCAGTTCTTCATCGTGCAAGCGGCAAGCGCGCCCGCGACCATGGTGGCGCAGATGAAGGAACTGCCCGACTACTTCCCCGCCGAATGCGCAGCCGACTATGCCGAGATCGGCGGTACGCCCTGGCTGGACTACCATCACACCGTGTTCGGCCAAGTCTACGAGGGGATGGAGGTCGTGGACGCCATCGCGGCCGTGGCCGTGGACGGCAACGATAAGCCCCTGGAGCCCGTCATGATTGAGCGAATCGAGCTGTGATCCAAACAAAAAGAAGCCCCGATCCGACGATCGGGGCTTCTTTTTGTGTCGGGCGTCAAGGATCGGCGGCGATCTCCTCGCTGATCGCTGCACGGATGAGGGCGGTATAGCGATCGGCCACGTCGAAGACGGGCTCCTGCCCCCTGATCGACGACAGGAGGCCCTCCACCTCGTCGGGCAGGGTGCCGAAATGAGGAAACAGCGCGGGGCGCACCATGTGGGCGGCGTCGATCACGCGCTGGCGCTGGGCCTCGCTGTAGAAGGCGTAGTTGATGTCCCAGAAGGCGGCGCCGTCCACGTTGTAATGAAAATCAAGAAAACGCTGGCGGGCAATGACGTAGTTGACCGCGCCCTGCAGGTTTTTGGCGCCAAAGGGAATGGCCCAGGCCGTCATGGAGCCGGGGCGGGCGCCGCTGACGTTATTGCCGCCGAAGGGGAAGGGCACGACGTCCCATTCAAAAGCGCAGTTGACCAGTTTCCCGGCCAACCGGTCGGCAACGTCGCACAGCAAGCCGGCGTCGCCCTGCAAAAAGGCCTTTTCGTCATCGGTGACGGAGCCAGAGGTCAGCAGGCCCCGGCAATAGGACAGCGCCTCCAGAGCGGCGGGCGTCATCAGATCGCCGGTCAGGTAGGTGTCGCGGAAGACCATGGGGTCGGCGTCGTTGGCCTGAAGAAACCACAAGGGATCGCGCACCACGGCGCCCATCAGAGTCCGCCCGCCGGGCGCAGTACGGCTGAGCTCGTAGCAGCACCGCTGAAAAGCGAGGGTATCCCACTCGCCCACTTCATAATAGCTGACGGGCGAGCGCACGTAATTGGCATTGAAGAGGTCGACGTTGACGGCGACCATTACGGGGGAAGCAACGCAGACCGAGAGTGCAAAGCAGTCGCCGTTGAAGGAATAGCCGGCCTCGGTGACGTCACGATAACGAACCAGGGCGGGATGATCCAGCCCGAAAACGCCCTGTCGGACAAGGTAACTGCGGGGATAGGTCAGAGCATGCATGGCGGCTCTGGGCCAGTAGCCGGCGGTCATGCGGAAAACGTCGGGGACGTTTCCCGCCGCCTGGTCGGCAATGAGGGTGGCGGCGTCATCGTCCAGGGGACAGAAGCGGTAAACGACGGTGCCGCCGAAATATTTGGAAAAGTATTCCTCGAAGTCGCGCTCCCGCTCGGACCGGTCGGCGGTATCCCAGTAAAGGACGACCTCGCCGGAACTCTGCAGCACGGCGGTCTCCCCCTCCGTGGCGACGCCGTAGGGATCGTCCATCGCGTCGGCCTTGATGGCGTCGGGGTCGGAGCGCGGCGCCGGCTCCGAGCAGGAAACGGGCAGACAGAACAGTACAAGAGCGCACGCAAGCATGATCGCGCGTTTCACCGGCGTCCCTCCCCCTTTACTTTGGTGAGTCCATTATAGCAGAACGTGTCGAAAAATCAACCGCGCGTTTTTTTGCGCGAGCGACTGGACTTTTTCCGAAGCGGGTGTATAATGGGTAAGGTGCAAAAAACAACGGGAGGGAATACTGTGAAACTGTTGGTCCTGGTGCTCAACAAGGTGGAGTGTCTGGAGGACATCCTCAAGGCGCTCAGCGAAAAGGAGCTCCACGGCGCGACCATCCTCGACAGCAAGGGCATGGCGCACTCGCTGGAATCCTTCACCGAGCTGCATTTCATGCTCTCTCTGCGCCGGGTGCTCGACCCCGAGCACAAGGAGAGCAAGACCCTCTTCATGATCGTCAAGGAGGAAGAGGTCGCGACCGTTTCCGCCATCGTCAACGAGATCACCGGCGGGCTCAGGCAGCCCGACACCGGCATCCTGTTCACCCTGCCGGTCGACTCGCTGGAGGGATTCACGCTGAAATGATCGACTGGAATCTCAACCTGAACACCTTTGTCTATCTGGCGCTGATGATCTTCACGGGGATGGCCTTCGGACGGTTGGCCAAGCTCTGCAAGCTGCCCAACGTGACGGGCTACCTCGTGGGCGGGCTCGTGCTCGGGCCGAGCGTGCTGAATCTGGTGCCGGCCGAGGCGCTGGCGGGCTTCGACCTGCTCAGCGAGCTGGCGCTGGGCTTCATCGCCTTCTCCATCGGCAACGAATTCAAGCTCTCCTACTTCAAGCGGGTGGGCGCGACGCCCATCGTCATCGCCGTGCTGGAATCCCTGCTGGCGGTGGTGGCGGTGGCGGGCGGCCTGCTGATCGCGGGGTTCGAGCTGTCCTTCTCCCTGGTGCTGGGCAGCATCGCGGCCGCGACGGCGCCCGCGGCGACCATCATGGTCATCAAGCAGTACCGTGCCAAGGGGCCCATGACCGAGACCCTGCTCTCGGTCGTCGCCATCGACGACGCGACGGCGCTGATCTTCTTCAGCATTTGCGTGGCGGTGGCGGGGGCGCTCAACGGCAAGGGCGGCTCCCTGGCGCAGAGCTTACTGCCGCCGATGATCGAGATCTTCGGCGCCATCCTGCTCGGCTTTGCGCTGGGGCTGCTCTTCCTGCTCCCCCTGCGGTGGTTCAAGAAGGACGGCAACCGGCTGGCGCTGATCTTCGGCTTCGTGATGATCGGCGTGGGGCTGGCCGAGCTGCTGGGGCTGTCGAGTTTGCTGCTGTGCATGGCCATGGGCGCGGCGCTGGCCAACTTCAGCAAGGACGTCGATCACATCCTCAAGCTGACCGACGCGGTCACGCCGCCGCTGTTTTTGCTTTTCTTCGTTACGTCCGGCGCCGAGCTGCAGCTGGGCGTGCTGCCCTCCATCGGGCTGGCGGGCGTGCTGTACGTGATCCTGCGCGTGGCCGGCAAGATGGGCGGTGCAAGCTTGGGCGGCGTGATGTGCAAGGCCGAGCCGAGCGTGAAGAAATACCTCGGTCTGGCGCTGGTGCCGCAGGCGGGCGTGGCGATCGGTCTCTCCCTCGCGGCGACGCGGGTGGTGCCCGAGTACGGCGCCGACATCCGTGCCATCATCCTGTGCGCGACCCTCATTTACGAGATGGTCGGCCCGGCGCTGAGCAAGCTGAGCTTGAAAAAGGCCGGGGAGATCCGGGAATAGAACGGAACAAGAAAAACGCTCCGAAAGCAACCGCTTTCGGAGCGTTTTTTCATGAGAGGAAGCGGCGAAACACCTCATCCGTCGCCTGCGGCGACACCTTCCCCTCAAGGAGAAGGCATGGGGCGGGGCGATCAGAACAGGCCGGAGATGCGGCCGTGCTCGTCGACGTCGATCTTCTCGGCGGCGGGCACCCTGGGCAGGCCGGGCATGGTCATGATGTCGCCGGTCAGGACGACGAGGAAGCCGGCGCCGGCCGACACCTTGACGTTCTTGACGGTGACGGTGAAGCCCTCGGGGGCGCCGAGCTTGGTTGGGTCGTCGGAGAAGCTGTACTGGGTCTTGGCGATGCAGACGGGCAGCTTGTCGAAGCCGAGGGCGGTCAGCTCGTCGATCTGCTTCTTCGCGGCGGGGAGGACGGCGATCCCGTCGCCGCCGTAGATCTTGCGGACGACGGCGCCGATCTTCTCCTCAATGGTGCCGTCGAGGTCGTAAGAGAAGGTGAAGT
>CAMHOI010000103.1 GCA_946186725.1 uncultured Clostridia bacterium | reverse complement strand
CTCGACCTTGTCGACGTTGGGAGAATGGAGCGGAAAGACGCGCTCCACGCCCACGCCGTAGGCCACGCGGCGGACGGTGAAGGTCTCGGACACGCCGGAATTGTTGCGGGCGATGACGGTACCCTCGAAGGTCTGGATGCGCTCGCGCTCGCCCTCGCGGATCTTGACGGAAACGCGCACGGTGTCGCCGATGGCGAACTGAGGCGCGTTCTCCTTGAGCTGGCCGGCGGTCAGCTGCTCGATAGCGTTCATGATGGTTTCTCCTTTCATTTCTCAGACATTCATACCGGCCCGAACAAAAGGAGCCGCAGAGGACTATCCGCTTCGTTGATTCGGCAACGAACCCCACCGAAAGGATCGGCGGAAATCATATGCTCGAATATATTACCACAGCCGGGTGGAAAATGCAAGAGGTTTTTTTCGTCTCAGACGAAGTCCTTTCCCTCGGCGTCGAGAAGGGCGACGCGACGCACCCGCGAGGCGGTCACCGGGCGGCCGAAGAAGCCGCTCATGGCGTCGAGCACGAGGGTGGGATTGAGGTTGTCCGTTCCCGCCGTCAGCGTGAGCAGCAGGCCGCCGTCGGTCTGCTTCCAATCGCGGATGAGGGGGCGGATATTGACGGTCTTGCTGTCGCCCTTCTTGGTCTTTTTCTCGCAGAGGATCTGCTCCTGATCGAAGAAGGCGTCCACCCCCTCGGGCACCGGCATGGTCAGCAGGAAGCGGGCGAAGGCGACCTCGCCGGGCTTGCGCACGGGATCGGCCGCGCGCAGAAGGGTCAGCCCCTTGGGGGCGGCCGCCTGCAGCCGGGCGAGCACCTCCTCGTTGGGAAACGCGTCGTCGTCGAGACGGACGTCGACGATCTCGCTGTCGCTCTCAAACCCGAGGGAGAGGGGCAGGGCAAACTGGATCCGGGGACGGGGGTTGAACCCCTCGGTATACCACAGCGGGAGGTCGGCGCGGCGGAACAGGCGGGTGAAGAGCCGGTTCATGTCCAGGTGGGAAACGTAGCGCAGCAGCCCCTCCTTGCGGTAGAAGATCCTAACGCTTTTCACAGCACAGTCCCTCCCCGTAGACAGCGGCGCCGCACCCGGCGCACTGCTGGCGGCAGTTGGGCGTGGGCACGCTTTCGTGCGCGAGCTCGTCCTGCCGGATGAAGAAGTCCTTGGTCACGCCCACGTCGATTACGTCCCAGGGCAGGATCTCGTCGTACGCCCGGCGGCGATTGGCGTAAAAGGCGGGGTCGAGGCCGCAGGCGGCGAAGGCCTCCTGCCAGCGGTCAAAGCGGAAATACTCCCCCCAGCTGTCGAAGGTGCAGCCACGCTTCCACGCGTCGTATATGACGGCGCCCAGCCGCCGGTCCCCGCGGGCGAGGACGGCCTCCATCAGAGAGGTGGCGGGGTCGTGCCAGGACAGCCGGACCTTGCGGGTCTTGACCGCGTCGAGGAGATGCTGCTGCTTCGCCCGGATGAGGTCGGCGGTATCCTGCGGCTCGAACTGGAAGGGGGTGAAGGGCTTGGGCACGAAGGTGGCGCAGGAAACGGAAACGCTGACGCTCTTGCCCTTGGGCCGGTCGGGCATGGCGTAGAAGAGATCGACGATCTTCTGGCTCAAAGCGGCGATGCCCTCAACGTCTTCCATGGTCTCGGTGGGCAGGCCCATCATGAAGTAGAGCTTGACGGCGGTATAGCCGCCCGCAAAGGCGGTGCGGCAGGAGGAAAGGATCTCCTCCTCGGTGATGTTCTTGTTGATGGCGTCGCGCAGGCGCTGGGTGCCCGCCTCGGCGGCGAAGGTGAGCCCCGACTGGCGCACGGAGGCGATTTTTTGCAGTAATTCGTCCGAGAAGTTGTCGATGCGCAGACTGGGCAGGGCGAGGTTGATGCGCTTTTCTTTCGTCCAGGGGAGCATGCGCCCGAGCAGGTCGAGAGCAGGGAGATCTCGTCGTACCCGGTGGAGGCGCACAGCGCGCGCGCCTGGCGGTCGACGACAGCGGGAGATTTCTCCCGCACGGGGCGGTAGATGAAGCCCGCCTGACAGAAGCGGCAGCCCCGGATACAGCCCCGGAACAGCTCCACGCTGACGCGGTCGAAAACGGTCTCTACGAAGGGGACGACGAAGCGGTCGGGATAAGGCGCGGTGTCCAAGTCGCGCATGATCCGCTTTTGCACCTTCGCGGGGGCGCCCTCGCGGGGGGTGAGGGAGGCGATGACGCCGTCCTCGCGGTAGGTCACCTCGTACAGTGAGGGAACGTAGACGCCGGGGATCCGCGCCGCCTCCCGCAGGAAGGTCGCCTTGTCCGAGCCGCGGCGCTTATGCTCCCGGTAGAGGGCGAGCAGCTCGTTGTCCAGCTCCTCCCCTTCCCCGATGAAGAAGAGGTCGACGAAGTCGCACAGCGGCTCGGGGTTATAGGTGCAGGGGCCGCCCGCGACGACAAGATTCTTGAGCCCGGGGCGATCCTTGGCCAGCACGGGAATGCCGCCAAGATCCAGCATATTGAGAAGGTTGGTATAGCTCAATTCGTACATCAGCGTAAAGCCGATGACGTCGAACTCGGTCAGCGGCGAGCGGCTCTCGAGGGCGTAGAGGGGCAAGCCCTCCTTCCGCATGAGCGCCTCCATATCCTCCCAGGGGGCGAAGACCCGCTCGCACCACGCCCAGGGCAGCGAATTGATGGTGGCGTAGAGCAGCTTCATCCCGATGTGGGACATCCCGATCTCGTAGCTGTCGGGGAAGCAGAAGGCGAAGCGCACGTCTACCCCGGCAGGGTCCTTGACGACGCTGCCCGGCTCCCCGCCGATGTAGCGGCCCGGCTTTTGCACCCGGTCGAGCAAGGATTCCAATGATTGCGGCATGACCGATCCCCTTTTGCATGGTTTCTTACGGACAGTGTAACACAATTCGGGCCGATTGGCAACCGCGGAAGTTATGGTTGCATTTTGAGAGGAAATGCGGTAATATGAAAAGTAACAAAATTGTAACCTTTGGAGGTATCCGTTATGATATGGCACAGCGCAACCCTCGGCGAAGTCCTCGTCGAACTGCAGAGCGACCCCGAACAGGGGCTCAGCGACGCCGCTGTTCAGGAGAGGCAGAAGACCTACGGACGCAATTTCATCGGCTCCATTCAGGCGCGGCCCCTGGCTCAGCGGCTGTGGGAGGCCTTCCGCAGTCCCGTGTGCGTGACCCTGCTGCTGGCCGCCCTGCTCAGCGCGGGGGTCAACGTACTCTATCGCACCGATCTGCCCTTCCTGGTGCCCCTGCTGGTCGTCCTGCTCTACGGCGTGCAGGTGCTCTGCACCGTCCTGCGCGACGCATTCTGCGTCAACAGCGTGGGGCGGCTGAAGAAGCGGGTCTCCCCTTCCGCGCGGGTACTGCGCAACGGCGCGGAACGCATCGTCAGCGCCGACGAGCTGGTCCCCGGGGACATTCTGCTGGTCAAAAAAGGCGATCTCATCACCGCCGACGCCCGGCTGATCGACGCCCATCGGCTGACCTGCGATGAATCGGTGCTGTCCGGCCACTTCGTGCCCGTTGGCAAGAATGCAGGCGCCGTGTGCGAGGACATCGCTCCGCTGACGGAACGCACCAACGTCATCCACGCGGGCTGTGTGGTCACCTACGGCACGGGAAAGGCCGTGGTCATCGCCACAGGCACGCAGACCGAAACGGGCAAGCTGACGGTGGTGGATCAGACCCACGAGCTATCGGTCGCCAACCGCGGATTGGCCGGCTTTTCGGGCACCGTGAGGCGATTTCTGCCGATCCTCATTTTGGTGCTGTTCGCAGTCGATTTTCTTTTCCTTCGCTTTACGGGGGACGGCGACAGCCAGCGGCTGCTGGTCATCGGCGCCAACGCCCTGTTGTTCGCGGCGTCGCTGACCGCCGCCATATCGCCGGACGGCTTTTCCTCCATGGCGACGGTGATCCTGACGCTGGGCGTCCACCGCATGAAGCGTCGGGGTGCCATCGTGACCAATCCCGCCGCACTGGATAAGCTGGGCAAGGTGGACGTGCTCTGCGCCGACAAGGCCTCTCTGACCGAGCAGAAGCTGACCGTCGCCAAGCTCTGTGTGGGCGGCGAGACGTTTGCACCGGAGGATCCCTTTGACGATCGTACCGTGCGCCTGCTTCGCTGGGCGGCTCTCTGCTCCGACGATAGCGGCGATCCCACCGACGAAGCCCTGATCGACGCCTTCCGCAGCGGGACGGGCATCGCCAAGGAGGAGCTGGAAAACCTCTATCCCCGACTCAACGGACTTCCCTTCGACCCCAAGCGCGGGATCATGGCGACCCTGAATATGCTGGACGGCGAAACCTACGTCGTGGTCAAGGGCGCGCCGGAAGAAATCCTGATGCACTGTGCCATGGCAGATGTTGCCAAGGTGGAC
>CAMHOI010000102.1 GCA_946186725.1 uncultured Clostridia bacterium | reverse complement strand
CACCGAGATCCCCTATAAGATCCGCAAGAAGGATCTGGTCAAGAACATCTACGACCTCGCCGCCGAGAAGCGGATCGAGGGCATCGAGGACGTCGTCGACTATTCCTCCAAGCGGGACGGCGGCATCCGCATCGTCGTCGACGTCAAGCGGGACGCCAACCCCCAGGTGGTGCTTAACAAGCTCTACACCTACACCGCGCTGCAAACCACCTTCGGCGCCATCCTGCTCGCCATCGTCAACGGCAAGCCGCAGATCCTTACCCTCAAGGAGATGCTGCAAAACGCCATCGACTTCCAGTGCGACATCATCCGCCGGCGCACCGCCTTTGACCGCAAGAAGGCCGCCGAGCGCGCCCACATCCTGGAGGGCCTCAAGCTCGCGCTTGACTTCATCGACGAGGTCATCGCCATCATCCGCGCGAGCAAGACCATCCCCGAAAGCAAGGAGGCGCTGACCGCCCGCTTCGGGCTGGACGACCTGCAGACCACCGCCATTGTGCAGATGCAGCTCGGCCGCCTGGCCGGCCTCGAAAAGCAGAAGATCCTCGACGAGCTGGACGAGAAGCTGGCCTTCATCGCCGAGTGCGACGCCATCCTCGCCAGCCACGAGCGCATCCTCGACATCGTCAAGACCGAGGCGCTCAACCTGCGGGACAAGTACGCCGACGACCGCCGCACCGACATCTCCGACGTCAGCGGCGAGGTGGACATCGAGGATCTCATCCCCGAGGAATCCTCCGTGCTCACGCTGACCCGCATGGGCTACATCAAGCGGGTGCCCGCCAGCGAGTACCGGCTCCAGACCAAGGGCGGCAAGGGCAAGCTGGGCATGACCCGCCGTGAGGAGGACGTGACCGCCTCCATGTTCGTCTGCTCCAGCCACGACACCGTCCTCTTCTTCACCGACCACGGCCGCGTTTACCGCCTCAAGGCCTACGAGGTGCCCGAGGGCGCCCGCACCGGCAAGGGGCTCAACGTCGTCAACGTCCTCCCCCTCCAGCCCGACGAGAAGGTCAGCGTCATGATCAACGTCGAGGACTTTGCGGAGGACAAGTTCCTCTGCATGGTCACCCGGCAGGGCGTCATCAAGCGCTCCCGCCTCTCGCTGTACAATACCCGCCGCAAGGGCGGCATCAACGCCGTCGACCTTGACGAAGGGGACGAGCTGCGGTGGGTGGCCGTCACGAACGGGGAGAACGAGCTGCTCGTCGCCACATGGCCATCCGCTTCAGGGAGAGCGACGCGAGGCCCCTCGGCCGCACCTCCCGCGGCGTCAAGGCCATCACCCTGAAAGAGGGCGACGAGGTGGTCGGCTTCGCCGTCGTCGACGAGAGCAAGATGCTGCTGACCGTCACCGAGACCGGCATCGGCCGCCGCTCCGCCTTTGAGGATTACCGCACGCAGAACCGCGGCGGCTTGGGCCTCATCAACTACAAGACGGAGAAGTACGGCAAGGTCGCCGCTGTGCTCGCCGTTGCCGGGGACGAGGACGCCATCCTCATCACCTCCAACGGACTCATCATCCGCATTGACGTCTCCACCGTCAACAGCGCCAACCGCCCGGGCAAGGGCGTCACCGTCATGCGCTTCAAGAGCGAGGACGAGCGCGTCGCCGCCGTCCAGCTCACCGAGCACGAGGAGGACAGCGCCGCCGAGGAGACCGAGGAGGAGAACGGCGCGCCGGCTTCCACGCCCGAGGGCGTGCAGGAGGCCTACGACGCCGTCATGGCCAACGCCGAGCGCAACGGCGAAGAGGAAGAATAAACACATTTCGGGCGCAGCGGCCCTTTGAGCCGCCGCGCCCGTTTCATGGAATCTGAAAAAAGAGGTGCCGAAATGACCAAGCGGATCCTGCTGATGCTGACGCTGTTCGTCCTGCTGCTGACCTGCGCCTGCACCGGGGCCGCCGACGGGCCGACTCCCTCTGCGGCGTCGGAGCCGGCGGGGCAGGGCGACTTCATCCCGCCTGAGGACTATGCCACCGTGGTGCGGGTGACCATCAATCCCGAGTTCGATCTCTACCTGGCCGACGACGGCGACGTGCTGGCCGTCCATCCGCGCAACGAGGACGCGCTGGCCGTCATCGAGGACGTGGCGTATGAGGGGCGCGGCGTCGCCGACGTGGTGCGCGACATCGCCGCCGTCGCCGTGGACAAGGGCTACCTCAAGGAGGACGGCGAGATCCGGATCGAGGTCGTGCTCACCGTTCTCGAGGAGCAGACCGTGCGGGAGACCGTTCTTCAGCGCGCGAGCGAGGGCGTGGCGGCCTTCAGCCGGGAAAAGGGTATGACGGTGAACACCTTTGCCGCCGTCACAGAGGACGCCTTCGTCGGCGAGATCCCCGCGGATGCCGCCCAACCGCCCGTCACGGGCTCTGACGACCCGGCGCCCGGCTCGCAGGAGCAGGGCGACAGCGGCTCTCGCGGCGGCTCGGGCGAGGGCGACAGTGGCTCTCGCGGCGGCTCGGGCGAGGGCGACAGCGGCGGCTCGGGTGAGGGCTGCAGCGTCTGCCGGGGCAGCGGCAAGTGCGGTTACTGCGGCGCCAAGGGCTCCTACGCCTGCGAGATGTGCAAGGGCGCCGGATCGCTCCCCTGCACGAGGCCGGGCTGTGAGAACGGGAAGCTGAAATGCAGCTGCGGCGACGGCAAGTGCCACGTCTGTCACGGCGCCGGCCGCCTCGCCTGCACCACCTGCAACGGCTCCGATCCCGGCTGCCCCTACTGCCACGGGACGGGCTACGGGCCCTGCAACGGCTGTCCGGGCGACGGATTGTGCTCCCAGTGCAAGGGCACCGGCTATGCCGGGACCGACGAGCAGTGCGGCGGCACCGGCAGGGAGACCTGCTTCCCCTGCCGCGGCACGGGCGTGACGGAATGCAGCCAGTGCCACGGCGACGGCAAATGCCCCGCCTGTCACGGGACCGGAAAAAAGCAGTAAAAAAAGCCCGCCTCACGGCGGGCTCTTTTCTTGCTTTCTCACTGCGGGCGGCGCAGGGCGATCCCCTTCCACAGCAGGGTGGCCAGCGCGTACAGCACGCCTGTCAGCGCCAGGATACAGCCCAGGTCGGCCATGAGGGAAAAGCTGACGGTCGTCAGGCCCGCCAGGCAGAGGTGCGCGAGCAGGTAGGCGGCCGGGGCGAAGAAGAGCTGCCGCATCACGGCGCCCGCCTTTTTCCTGCGGAGGATCAGCCAGAGCAGGCCGAAGATCAGCGCCAGCCCCGCCGCGATCAGCACGTAATAGGCAAGCGCCAGACGGGGCAGGATGGCGGCGCCGCCGCTTTTGTTCTCCTCCCCCCACAGGAGGGTCTGCCGGCCCGAAAAGCCATAGATCACGCGATCGGGGATGGGCTTGACGTCCAGGGTCACGGCGTCGGAGAGAATGGCCGTGCCGGACTCCGTGAGAAAGACGGCGGGGACTTTGCCCAAAGCGTTGCGCATACATTGGACGTAGAGCGTTTCGCTCCCGTCGTCGGGGTCGGTCACGCGCTCGGTTTCAAGACGGTAGGCGCCGCCGTCGTATTCGAGATAGAGACGCGGGCCGCTTTCGGCCGGATGCAGGGAGCTGACGTCGGCCTCGTATACGCGGACCAGGTCCGCCGAGTAGGGGGCGTACTCCTCTCTCATCAGGCGGAAGGTCACCGTGAACGCCACGGCGAGCACGGCCAGCGCCGCGATCCACGCCGTCAGCCGGCGGCGACGCCGGATGGTCTTGCCGATCGTCTTGAGCGGGGCCGCCTCGTCGCTCGCGGAGACGGGAGCGGGGGGCGACGCGGCGTCCCCCTCGCGGGTGCGGCGGCAGTCCTCGCATTCGGCCAGGTGTTCTTCGATCAGGGCGCGGGTCTCCGGCCCGGTCAGCCCCTCCTCATACTGCGCGAGCAGGTCGCGCACAACGGCACACGGCAGTTTCATAGGGATCCGTCCTTTCCTCGTTTACGCAGTTTGTCGGCCGCGCGGTGGTAGACCACGCAGGCCCAGTTTTCGCTCTTGCCGAAGGCGGCGCCGATCTCGCGGAAGGGCTTTTCGCCCCACAGCCGCAGGCGGAACACCTCCCGGTAGGGCTCCTCGAGCGCCTCCACGGCGTTCATCCACCGCTCGCCCTCCTCCAGGCGGATCAGGCGCTCCTCGGGCGATTCCCCGCCGTCGGAGAGGGAGGCCGCCTCCTCGAGAGGCGCGGTCGGCCGACGCCGCGCCTCGGTCAGAAAGGCGTTGCGCGCGATGGCGAAGAGCCAGGTCAGCAGGCCGCTGTCTCCGCGGAAGCGATCGACGGAACGCAGGGCGCGGAAAAAGGTCTCCTGGGTCAGCTCCTCCGCCAGGCGCGGGTCGCGGGTCAGGGAGAGAAGATAGCGGTAAACGGGCGCAAAATGGGTGCGGTAGACCTCTTCAAACGCGGCGTCGTCCATCCT
>CAMHOI010000101.1 GCA_946186725.1 uncultured Clostridia bacterium | reverse complement strand
GCAAAAAGAAAAAGCCGCTGTTCGTGTGAACAGCGGCTTTTTTGTGTGAAACGTCAGGCGCGCGGCGTCGCGGATGGCGAGGCGGTTGCCGGGCTTGCAGAACGCGCCCTGCACGGCGATCCTATTTCAACTCCACGATCGTCACGCCGTCCTCGCCCTCGCCGTAGAGGCCGGGGCGGAAGGCCTTGACGGCGCGGTGGTGCTTGAGGTGATCCCGCACGGCGGCGCGCAGGGCGCCCGTGCCCTTGCCGTGAATGATCGTCACGACGTCGACGCTGGACAGGATGGCCTCATCCAGAAAGCGGTCGAGCTCCAGGATCCCCTCGTCGGCCATGCGGCCCCGCAGATCCAGCTCCCGGCTGACGGAGCGGTCGACCCGGGCGGCGACGGTGCGGCGGGCGGGGGCGGGCTTCTTGGGCGCCTGCTTGGGGTCGGCGAGGCGGACGGCGCTCTGTGCGACCTTCATCTGCACCGCGCCCATGCGGACGGTCAGATCGCCGTCCTTGTCCGCGAGGGCGATCACCTCCCCCTGCCGGTTGGCGGCGGGGACGAAGACGGCGTCCCCCACCCGGAGGGGGCGGGGCAGCTCGTAGGCGGCGTCGCCGACGGCGGGGAGAGTCTCCCGGTCCATATCGCGGGCGCCCGCCCTGGCGGCGGCGCGGGCGGCGCGGGCGATCTCGTCCACGCGGTCGGCCTTGTGCGCCTGCTTGCGCAGATCCTCGATCTCGCCGAGCATGGCGGCGGCGCGGCGGTTGGCGCCGTCGACGATGCGGGCGGCCTCCTGCCTCGCTTTTTCCAGAAGGGCGGCCTGCTCGGCCTCCATCTCGCTGAGGCGGCGGGAGGCGTCGGAGCGGGACTGATCCAGCTGGTCGCGCAGGGTCTCGACCTCCCGGCGCTCCTCCTCGGCGGCGCGGCGGGCCTGCTCCAGCGAGCGGACGACCCCCTCAAACCGCTTGTCCTCCGCCGAGATCATGGCCTTGGCCTGCTCGACCACCTCGGCGGGCAGGCCGAGCCGCCGGGAAATGGCGAAAGCGTTGGAGCGGCCGGGCACCCCGATCAGCAGCCGGTAGGTGGGCCGCAGGGTGGTCACGTCGAACTCGCAGCAGGCGTTCTCCACCCCCGCGGTTTCGATGGCGTAGGCCTTCAGCTCGGCGTAGTGGGTGGTCGCGGCGACGCGGGCGCCCTTGCGGCGCAGGGCCTCGATGACGGCCTGGGCGAGGGCGGCGCCCTCGACGGGGTCGGTGCCGGCGCCCAGCTCGTCGGCGAGCACCAGACTGCGGTTGGTGGCGGTATCGAGAATATCGACAAGGTTGACCATATGGGAGGAGAAGGTGGACAGAGACTGCTCGATGGACTGTTCGTCCCCGATGTCCGCCATCACGCGGTCAAAGACGGCGACCTCGCTGTCGTCCCACGCGGGGATCATCAGTCCGCAGGCCGCCATCAGGCAAAGCAGGCCGATGGTTTTCAGCGTAACGGTCTTGCCGCCGGTGTTGGGGCCGGTGATGACCAGCGTATCAAAACGGCCGCCCAGCTCCACCGACACCGGCACCACCTTGGCCGGGTCGAGCAGGGGGTGGCGGGCGCGGTCGAGGCGGACGCGCCCCTCCTCGTTGATCCGTGGCAGGGTGGCCTTCATATCGTAGCCGAGCTTGCCCTTGGCAAAGATCAGGCACAGCTCAACGGCGCAGTCGTAGGACAGCGCAATGGCGTCGGCGTGCTCCCCGACGAGGGCGGACAGCTCGGCGAGGATACGCTCGATCTCGGCCTGCTCCCTGGCACGCAGGACCTTGACCTCGTTGTTGGCCTCGACGACGGCGGTCGGCTCGATGAAAACGGTCGCGCCCGAGGAGGAGGTGTCGTGCACCAGACCGGGCACCGAGGCGCGGCATTCCAGCTTGACGGGGATGACGAAGCGGTCGCCCCTTATGGTGACGACGGGCTCCTGGAGATATTTCTGCATCTGGGAGGAGCGGATCATGCGGTCCAGCTTTTCCCGGACGCTGTTCTCGGCGCTGCGGATACGGCGGCGGACGTCCGCGAGGGCGGGAGAGGCGGCGTCCGCGATCTCCTCCTCGCTGACGAGGGAGACGGTCAGGCGGTTCTCGACGCTGCGCTGGGGCAGCACGCCCTCAAAGAGCCGGTCGAGCGCGCAGGGCTCGGAAAAGCGGGCACGCCATTCCTTCAGAGAGCGGTAGACGCGCAGGTTTTCGGCGACGTCCAGCAGCTCCCGCGGCATCAGCGAGGCGCCCGCCTCGGCGCGCCGCGCGGCCGAGCGGACGTTGCTCATGCCGCCGAAAGAGGGGGAGCCGTATTTGCCGATCAGGCGCCAGGCGCAATCGGTCTCCTCCAGCAGGCGGCGCACCTCGCGGGCGTCGTCGCAGGGGGTCAGAGCGCGGGCGAGCGCGGCGGCGTCGGGGTTGCCGCAGACGTCGCCCAACCGCGCCAGCACGCGGTCAAGCTCCAGCACCTGCCAATGCTTCTCGGGGCGGAGCATAACGCGCCTCCTTTCTACAGACTGTGGTAAAAGGCCAGCGCCGTGAAACGGCGGTCGACCTGGGTGAGCAGATAGCGCTCGCACACGGCGGCGAGCGCCGCGAGCGATTCGGGCGGCATTTCGAAGGAGAACAGCCGCTCCAGGGGCGCGGAGACGATATGGCGCATGGCGTCCAGCACCCCCGCGGACACGAGGATCCCGCCCTCGCCCCCGCAGCTCTCACAGCGCACGACGCCCTCGCGGCAGAAGAAGAAGGCGGCGCCCTCCGGATCCTTTCCGCAGGCGTCGCAGGCGGTCAGATCGGGCATAAAGCCCGAAAGCGTCATCATACGCAGCTCGTAGACGGCCTTGATCTGCGCGGCGGGGCGCAGCCCCTTCATGAGCAGGTAGAGGGCGTTGAGGGTAAGACGCAGCGGCTCCTCGGCCGGCTCCCCTTCCACGACCAGCGCCCCCGCGACCTCGCAGAAATACTGCGCCAGACTCAGCCGCTCGATGTCCCCCCTGAGGTCGAAAAACACCTCGATGGGGGTCACCTCGGAGATCGAATATGTATCCTTGCTCTGCGTGACGGTAAAGGAGGAGTAGCAGAGCATATCGGTGGCGGAGGCGGTCTTGCCCTTGACCTTGCTGCCGCCGTGGACGAAGGCGCGGATCACGCCGAGGTCACGCGTCAGCAGAGTGACCAGACGGTCGCTCTCCCCCACGACGCCCCTCTTGAGGATCAGGCCGTCGGTGTTGATCTTCATGCTCTCCCTCCCCGCGGCAAAGCGCCGTGTAGTGAAGATAGTCGTCCACCCTCCCGGTGGTCATAAAGGTTTGCCATGCGGCGTCGCGGTCCATCGTCATCCCTCCCCCGTTAGTGTTCGAGGAGGGACGAAGGATATGACTGGAAGATCAGTCCAGCCCGAACTGGTGGATGAGGCCGGGCCGGTTGCGCCAGTCCTCCTTGACCTTGACCCAGCAGCGCAGGTTGACCTTGCAGCCGAAGAAGCGTTCCATTTCGACGCGCGCCTGGGTGGACACGGTCTTGAGCATGGCGCCGCCCTTGCCGATGACGATGCCCTTGTGGCTCTCCTGCTCGCAGTAGACGACGGCCTCCACGTCCAGCAGGTCGGCGCCCTCCCGGGTCTTGCCGTCGGCGAATTTCTCGATCCCGACGGCGATCCCGTGGGGCACCTCGTGGGAGAGGCGGCGCAGCAGCTTCTCGCGGATGATCTCGGCGGCGAGGGCGCGCTCGGACTGGTCGGTGAGGGAATCGTCGGCGAAGAAATGGGGCCCCTCCCCCGCAAAGGGGCGCAGCTCGTCGATCAGCGCCCCGGCGCCGTCCCCGGTACGGGCGGACAGGGGCACGACGGCGGCGAAATCGAAGAGGGAGGAATAGGCCGTGATGGCGCCCAGCAGCCGGGTGCGGTCGGGCAGCAGGTCGATCTTGTTGAGCACGAGGACGGCGGGGAGCTTATCCTTTCGGAAACGGTCGATGAGCTCCCGCTCGGCGGGGGCGGGGCCGCGGCTCTGCTCCCACTCGGAGGCGTCGACGACCAGCACGCAGACGTCCACGTCCCCCACCGACTCGCCGACGGCCCTGACCATGCTCTCGCCCAGCTTGTTGCGGGGCCGGTGGAGGCCGGGGGTGTCGATGAAGACGAACTGGCTCTCCCCCTCGGTGAGCACCCCCATGATGCGGGTGCGGGTGGTCTGGGGCTTGTCGGAGACGATGGCGACCTTGGCGCCCAGCAGGCGGTTCATCAGCGAGGATTTGCCCACGTTGGGCCGCCCGACCAGGGCGATGAAGGCGCTTTTGGTGCTCATACGGTCGCCTCCCTGGGCAGCTTCAGGGCGGCCATGACGGCCTCCTCCCGCGCGCGCATATCGGCGGCCTGCGCCCCGTCGTCGACGTGGTCGTAGCC
>CAMHOI010000100.1 GCA_946186725.1 uncultured Clostridia bacterium | reverse complement strand
TTGAATCCCATCGCCCGCAGGAGAACGTCCAGCTTTCTGACCACCGCGAGGTTAATATCTTTTTCCAGCGTGCCGTCGGCCGCCACCGCCCCGCCGTCGAAGCCCCCATGTCCCGCGTCCAGCACGATCAGGGGCAGAGCGGGCGGCGTTTGCACCGCTTTTTGCGTCAGCTTGGCCGCCCCTGTCAGCAGAAGCACCGCCGCCAGCGACACCGCCAGCGCCGTACCGTATCGCAGGAACCGTGCTTTCATCCTCCCGCCCCCTTCCCAAAAGGGTATGCGGGCGGACGGGCCGGCTATGCGGCCGGTCTCAACACCTGCCGGCGATAGAACGCGACCAGGAAGGGCGTCGAGATCACGAAGGTCATCAGGTCAGCGAGGGGCTGAGCCGCCTGCACGCCCGCCTGTCCCAGCCATAGGGGCAGGAGAAACACGGCGGGCAGAAAGAAGATGCCCTGTCGACAGCTTGCGAGCAGGGTCGCCTGCACCCGGAAGCCGAGGCACTGATAGAGCTGATTGACGTAGGTCGAAAAGGCGAGCCCCGGCATGACCGCCGCCGCGAAGTACAGCGTCTGCACGCCGATGGCCACCACCTCGGGATCGTCGCTGAACCACCTCATGATGGGGCCGGGGAAGGCCGCCGTCAGCGCCGTCGCGATGAGGCAGAGCACGGTGCCCATGCCGGTGGTGAAAGTGAACGAGCGCCAGGTGCGCCCGCGCTCGCCCGCGCCGAAGTTGTACCCCGCCACGGGCATAAAGCCCTGTCCGATGCCAAGCACTATGTTGCGCAGCAGGACGTAGACCTTGTTGGCGATGGTGACCGCGGCCACCACGGCGTCGCCGTAGACGACCGCCTGCACGGTGGTCGCCGCCGCCGCGAGGGAGCCAAGCCCCTGACGGAACACGGTGGGCAGGCCGGTGGTGACGATCTCGCGGTAAACGGCCCATTTCCGGCCGATCGCCCCGATCCGGAGGGGAACGATCGCCCGCCGGGTCAGGAAGACGAGCATGAGGATGAGAAAGCTGACCAGATAGCTGACGTCGGTCGCCAGCGCGGCGCCGCCCGTGCCCATGCCGAGGGTGAAGATGAAGAGGGGATCGAGCACGAGGTTGATGAGCCCGCCCAGACCCACGCCGATCATGGCGACGGCCACCTGGCCGCCCGCGCGCAGGGTGCTGTTGAGGACGTTGACCGAGCAGCTGACCGGCGCCGCGGCGAGGATCCACGCCGCGTAGGGCGCCGCGTAGGGCATCATCGTCTCCGAACAGCCCAGCAGGGTCAGCAGCGGCCGCAGGAAGAGCAGCCCCAGCCCGCCCGCGACGACCCCCGCGCCCACCGCGGCGAAGAAGGCGCTGGCAAAGTAGGTCTGCGCCTCGTCGTTCTTTTTTTGCCCCAGCTTGCGGCTGATGATGCTGCTCGAGCCCATGGCCAGGCCGAACCCGAGCGCCTGCAGCACGGCCATGACGGCGTAGACGGCGCCCACCGCCGCCGAGGCGGATTTGTCGATGTGGGAGACGAAGTAGGTGTCGGCGGTGTTGTAGACCACCGTGATGATCATGCTGATGACGCTGGGCACGCTCATCCCGAGGATGAGCCGGGGTACGGGCGTGGAGAGCATGAGCCGGTATTGCTTTTCGCTGTCCGCTTTTTCCAACACGCGCCGCTCACTCCCCAAGGCCGTCGTTTTACCCCTTCATTTTACCACGTCCCGCCCCGCGGCGCAAGAAAAAAGCAGAGCTCGCACGAACTCTGCTTTTTTACACGCATGTTGGCGCACTTTGCCAACGTGCTTAGATTTGCTCAAACACTTGCTTTTGACTGTTGTAGAGGTAACCGCGATAGTCAAAACTCTTCTTCGGATCAGTTGTGCTTGGTTGTTTGCCGCAGTTGCCGAGAATGATCAGAAATTCCTCACAGTGATCTGTGCTTTCTGCGTCGTGTATGCCCTTTATGGCTTCCGTTTGCTCCATCCAAGTCGCAACGAGAGCCAACTTATCCAAATCGGTCCCTCTTTTATTGCTGTCATTGTAACCAATAACGACCTTGAGAGGGCACCGGATGTGAAGGAGCTTGATGACCTCGTCCGACCAGTCATGCGTATCGTTTTCATGCTCAACAGCGATCGTCAAATCCCATAGGTGGGGCTTCATCTTAAACTTTTTCGCGTCGTTCGCAACTTCGTTAGAGCGGCTTTTCCAACCGGTAACGTCGATCCGCAAGTACTCTTTCGATGACGAGAATTCATTGCTTTTTATTATATGTTGGATAACTTTTGTTACGATATCGGTAAAAGCGCCCAGCGGACTCCAGTAGGCCTTAACGATACCGGGTTCCGTGTACAATTTGCTTGTAAAATCTTCGAAGAAGTCTGCTGCTTTCATTGGTGTTGGCGCCTCCTGTTTGTTTGATTCTGTTCTGTTTTGATAATCAATCAATGGGATAATCGTCCGGGAAGAACGTGTACATCAGCAGCCAGATGGCGTCCTCGTCGGTGATCTCGCCGTCGCCGTCGTAGTCAACGGGCTGCTCAACGGGGTAATCGTCGGGGAAGAAGGTGTACATCAGCAAATAGATCGCGTCCTCGTCGGTGACCTCCTCGTCCCCGTCCAGGTCGCCGGGGAGGTAGAGAGCGTCCACAAAAGTGTCGGTATAGCTGTCACCGCAGTGTGCGCAGGTGTGAGTGGTATACCCTTGATCGGTATAGGTGGGTTCGGTTACCACGGCGATGTAATCGTGCCCGTGAGCCGAACCGACGTCCGCGACGGTGTCGGTGGCGTCGCAGTGGTCGCACTTCGCCGTCTTGGTGCCGTCCTCGAGGCAAGTGGCGTTGCCGTCGGAAACGTAGTTGGTGAAGCTGTGATGGCCGTGAGCCGAGCCGACGTCCGCGACGGTGTCGGTGGCGTCGCAGTGGTCGCATTTCGCCGTCTTGGTGCCGTCCTCGAGGCATGTGGCGTTGCCGTCGGAAACGTAGTTGGTGAAGCTGTGGCCATGTGCGGAACCGACGTCCGCGACGGTATCGGTGGTGTCGCAGCGGTCGCACTTCGCCGTCTTGGTGCCATCCTCGAGGCAAGTGGCGTTGCCGTCGGAAACGTAGTTGGTGAAGGCATGCCCGAGGGAGTCGATCTTGCGGGACTCGTAGATTCCACAGACGGCGCACAGGCGTCCCTGCGTGCCGCCCGCCGTGCAGGTGGCGGGAACGAGATCCGTCCACGCGCCGCTGTGCCCGGTGGCAGGGACGGTGCGAGTCTCGTAGGCCGTGCAGTTCACGCAGGTGTGCTTTTCGGTGCCCGTCGCGGTACAGGTGGGCGCCTTGGTTTGTACCCAGTCGCCGTAGTTGTGACCGAGAGCGGCGACGAAGCGGGTCTCTGAGGTGCCGCAGACAATGCAGGTGCGCTTTTCGGTGCCCGTCGCCGTGCAGGTAGGCGCCTTGGTCTGCACCCAGTCGCCGTAGGTATGAGGCATTTTGACGACCGTGCGGGTCTCGGAGATGCCGCAGACAGTGCAAGTTCGATTATCGGTGCCCGTCGCCGTGCAGGTAGGCGCCTTGGTCTGCACCCAGTCGCCGTAGGTATGGGGCTTGACGACCGTGCGGGTTTCGGAAACGCCGCAGACGATACAGGCGCGCGCCTCGGTACCGGTGGCGGTGCAGGTGGGAGCTTTGAGTTGCGTCCAATCGGAGAAGGCGTGCAGTACGGTGTACTTGATCCCTTCGGTTTTCATGTAGTTTATTACATACGATGCGTTACAGGATGTCCTGATCACCAGGTCTGTGCAACCGTTAAACGCACTGCCTCCGATCGAGGTCACGGAGTCGGGAATGATCACGCTCGTCAGACCCGTGCAGCCGTCAAACGCACCGTAGCCGATGCTCGTCACACCGTTGTCGATGATCACGCTCGTCAGACCCGTGCAGCCGGAAAACGCCCAGTCGCCGATCGAGGTCACGGAGTTGCCGATGGTCACGCTCGTCAGACTTGTGCAGTTGCGAAACGCCTCATAGCCGATGCTCGTCACGCTGTCGGGGATGGTCACGCTCGTCAGACCCTTGCAGCCGAGAAACGCAGAACTGCCGATGCGCGTCACGCTGTCCGGAATGGTCACGCTCCAAAGTTTCGTGCAGCCGGAAAACGTCCAGTCGCCGATGCTCGTCACGCTGTCCGGAATGGTCACGCTCTTCAGTCCCGTGCAGTCGGAAAACGCATACTTGCCGATGCTTGTCACGGAGTCGGGGATGGTCACGCTCGTCAGACCCGTGCAGCCTTCAAACGCAAAGCCGCCGATGCTTGTCACGCTGTCCGGGATGGTCACGCTCGTCAACGAGCTTTTGCATATCACCATCGTCGACGTCACGGTTTTCGAACCATCCGCAATGATCAGATCGGTAACCGTGCAGTCGGAAAACGCATACTTGCCGATGCTTGTCACGGAGTCGGGGATGGT
>CAMHOI010000099.1 GCA_946186725.1 uncultured Clostridia bacterium | reverse complement strand
TGCGAGACGGCGGGCCAGTTCGCCTACATCTACGCCCTCGGCCCGACGGTGGGCAACCCCACCGTCGCCGCGCCGCTGATCTCCACCTACTGCGTATTTTCGATGGTGCTCTCCCGCCTCGTGCTCAAGGAGAAACTCACGCCCAAGCGCGTGGTGGTGCTGGTGACCGTCGTCCTCGGCATCCTCGCCATGGGGCTCGCGGAGGGGCTCGCGGAGGCGTAAGACGAAGAGACAAAAATGACCCGCCTGAAACATCAGGCGGGTTTTTGATTGGACGGCGCGCCCCTTGGCCCCCTTGTGTAAAGGGGGCTGTCGGCGGAGCCGACTGGGGGATTGTCGGACATTCATGCACGGTGAAGACTTGCCCTCTTGCGGTGGTATAAAACGACCCGCCTGAAAAATCAGGCGGGTCGTTTGCTGTGTTCGGGAGATCAGTCCAAAATCTCGCCCATGAGGCCGGGGGTGCAGCCGGCGGCGTTGGACTCGTCGGTGTCGATGTGCATGGCCAGCGCGTAGTTCTCCGACACGCGCACCACGACGTCGTCAAACACCAGCGCGCGGCCCTCGGTGGCGACCTTGACGCGCACGATCTGGCTGTCCTTGAGGCCGTAGGCCTCGGCGTCGGCGGGGGTCATGTGGACGTGGCGCTTGGCGGCGATGACGCCCTCGCTGAGCTCCACCTCGCCGCAGGGGCCGACCAGCTTGCAGGCGCCGCTGCCGGCGACGTCGCCCGACTCGCGCACGGGGGCGGTCACGCCGATGGAGCGGGCGTCGGTCAGGGACAGCTCGACCTGGGTGGCCTTGCGCACGGGGCCGAGGATGGAGACGTTGGCCAGCTCGCGCTTGGGCCCGACGACGGTGACTCTCTCCTCGGCGGCAAACTGGCCGGGCTGGGAGAGCATCTTCTTGACCTTCAGCTCATACCCCTTGCCGAAGAGGGTCTCCAGATCGGCCTGGGTGACGTGGACGTGACGGGCGGAGGTTTCCACCAAAACGGTTTTTGCCATAAATCATGATCCTTCCTTTCTTTTTCTGGCTATATTGTACTCCTTTCCCTGCCGCATTGCAAGGGGCGATTTTCGAGAGGACTTGCGTTTGGGCGGGAGTTTTGGTACAATGATGGGAGTGAGGTGATCGACATGGCCGAAACGTGGCGTCAACTGCGTGCCGAATGTGAGAACTGCGCCGCCTGCGAGCTGGCGGCCACGCGCAACAGCGTCGTCTTCGGCGTGGGCGACGAGCACGCCGGCGTGCTGTTCGTCGGGGAGGGCCCCGGCGAGCAGGAGGACCTCCGCGGCGAGCCCTTCGTGGGCCGCGCCGGGCAGCTGCTGGACCGGTTCTTCGCCGCCGTCGGGCTCAAGCGCGAGGAGGTCTACATCGCCAACATGGTCAAGTGCCGCCCGCCTCACAACCGCGACCCCAAGCCCGAGGAGACGGAGGCCTGTCTGGGCTGGCTGCGCCGCCAGACCCGCCTGCTCTCGCCGAAGATCATCGTCTGCCTGGGCCGGGTGGCCGCCTGCCGCCTCATCGACCCCGACTTCAAGGTCACCCGTCAGCACGGGCAGTGGATCCTCAAAAACGGCGTATGGATGACCGCCACCTTCCACCCGGCGGCACTGCTTCGCAACCCCAATCAGAAGCCGGACGCCTTCGCCGATTTTCTCGCGCTGCGGGAGAAGATGCGGGAGTTGGACATCTGGCGGGGCGACGCTTTGTAACGCTGCGTTCACATTTTTCGATTTCTTTTCTCCGCCGCCCATGATAGAATGAGGGCAAGCATCATGAAAGGATGGAAACACCGTCTATGAATCTGGTCAAACTCCTGGCGAGGAACTACAGCAAAAAGGAGCTCAAGCGCATCCGTCCCCTCGCGGACGCTGTGCTGATGCTGGAGCCGCGCATCGAGGCCCTCACCGACGAGGAGCTGCGTGACAAAACGGCGGAATTCAAGGCCCGCTACGCCGCGGGCGAAACGCTGGACGATCTGCTGCCCGAGGCCTTCGCCGTCTGCCGCGAGGCAGCGTGGCGGGTGCTGGGCATGAAGCACTTTCCCGTGCAGGTCATCGGCGGCATCGTCCTCCACCAGGGCCGCATCAGCGAGATGCGCACCGGCGAGGGCAAAACGCTGGTCGCCACCCTACCCGCCTACCTCAATGCCATCGCCGGCAAGGGCGTGCACATCGTCACCGTCAACGATTATCTGGCCCGCCGCGACAGCGAGTGGATGGGCAAGATCTACCGCTTCCTCGGGCTGACGGTCGGGCTGATCGTCCACGACCTGTCCAACGAGAAGCGGCGCGAGGCCTACGCCGCCGACATCACCTACGGCACCAACAATGAGTTCGGCTTCGACTACCTGCGGGACAACATGGTCACCTACAAGGAGGAGAAGGTCCAGCGGGGCCACGCCTTCGCCATTGTCGACGAGGTGGACTCCATCCTCATCGACGAGGCGCGCACCCCCCTCATCATCTCGGGGCAGGGCGAGTCCTCCAGCGACCTGTATGAGAAGGCCGACCGCTTCGCCAGAGGACTGAAGAAGTGCGTCGTGCGCGAGATCGAGGCCCGGCAGGACGCCGACGCCGAGTACGACGGCGACTACATCGTCGACGAGAAGGCGCGCACCGCCGTGCTGACCAAATCGGGCGTCAAAAAGGCGGAGGCCGCCTTCGGGCTCGACAACCTCAACGACGTCGAGAACATGACCATCGCCCACCACATCAACCAGGCCATCCGGGCCCACGGCGTCATGCACCGCGACGTCGACTACGTCGTCAAGGACGGCGAGGTCATCATCGTCGACGAGTTCACCGGCCGCCTGATGTTCGGCCGCCGCTTCAACGAGGGGCTCCATCAGGCCATCGAGGCCAAGGAGGGGGTCAAGGTCGCCCGCGAGTCCCGCACCCTTGCCACCATCACCTTCCAGAACTACTTCCGGCTCTACGGCAAGCTCTCCGGCATGACGGGCACCGCCATGACCGAGGAGACCGAATTCCGCGAGATCTACTACCTCGACGTCATTGAGATCCCGACCAACAAGCCCCTCATCCGTCAGGATCTGCCCGACGTCGTCTACAAGACCGAGAAGGCCAAGTTCAACGCCGTCATCGACCAGATCGAGGAGTGCCACCGCCGCGGTCAGCCCGTGCTGGTGGGCACCATCTCCATCGAAAAGTCGGAGCTGCTCAGCGGCATGCTCCGCAAGCGCGGGATCAAGCACCAGGTCCTCAACGCCAAGTATCACGAGAAAGAGGCCCAGATCATCGCCCAGGCGGGCCAGAAGGGCGCCGTCACCATCGCCACCAACATGGCGGGCCGCGGCACCGACATCATGCTCGGCGGCAACGCCGAGTATCTGGCCAAGAGCGAGATGCGCCGCGCCGGCTACAGCGAGGAACTCATCAGCGAGGCGACGGGTTACGCCGAGACCGACGACGAGGAGATCCTCGGCGCGCGCGCCTTCTTCGCCGAGCAGCTGGCCGCCTTCAAGGAGAAGATCGCCCCCGAGGCCGACGAGGTGCGGGCGGCGGGCGGCCTGTGCATCCTCGGCACCGAGCGGCACGAATCCCGCCGCATCGACAACCAGCTGCGCGGCCGCGCCGGTCGACAGGGCGACCCCGGCATGACCCGCTTCTACGTCTCGCTCGAGGACGACCTGATGCGTCTGTTCGGCGGGGAGCGGATCTACCGCATGATGGACGCCCTCAAGGTGGATGAGAACGTGCCGCTGGAGAACGGCATGCTTTCCAAGTCCATCGAGAACGCGCAGGAGCGCGTCGAGTTCCGCAACTTCAACGTGCGCAAGAGCGTGCTGGAGTACGACGACGTCATGAACAAGCAGCGCGAGGTCATCTACGGCCAACGGGACGACGTGCTCGAGGGCAAGGACCTGCACGACACGGTCATGAAGATGATCCGCCGCTCCATCGAGGGCAATGTGGCCCGCTTCCTCGGAGAGGAGGAGCGCGAAAAATGGAACATGGAGGGGCTGCGCGAGTTCTACAACGGCTGGCTGATCGGGCCGGACGATCTGCGCTTCTCCCTGCAGGAGCTTGACCGGTACGAGCCGGAGGACATCGTCGACCTGCTCTATCAGCGGGCCATCGCCGTCTGTAAGCAGAAAGAAGACGAGTACGGCAAGGAGATCATGGGCGACGTTGAGCGCAAGGTGCTCCTGCGCACCGTGGACATCAACTGGATGGACCACATCGACGCCATGGACGAGCTGCGCCGGGGCATCAGTCTGCGCGCCTACGCCCAGCACAATCCCGTCGACGAATACCGCAACGCCGGCTCCGAGATGTTCGACGCCCTCATCGAGACCATCCAGAACGAGACCGCCAAGCTCCTTTTGACCGTGCGCATCCGCACGGGCGAGGAGGTCAAGCGGGAGCAGGTCGCCAAGATCACCGGCGAGGCCGCCGGCGGCACCGGCGCCGCCGACAAC
>CAMHOI010000098.1 GCA_946186725.1 uncultured Clostridia bacterium | reverse complement strand
CAGGCCGAGCTCTTCCTGGACGCTCTCCATGGCAACGATGAAGTTCTTGTCATAGGTGGAATTCTTGTCGTGCAGGCAGATCAGGCCGATTTTGAAATCGGACGGGATCTCGCCGGAGACCTTCTGCTCCACGATACCCTCGAACGCAGGCAGCTCGATCTCATCGTTGCTGGTGACGGTGATGTTGCAGCCCGCCAGAGCGAACGTGCAGCTCAGCGCCATCACGGCGATCAGGAGCAGGGAAAGGATCTTTTTCATCTTGTTTTCCTCCTCGCCTTTCGGCAAAAATAATAAAGACGTATCCATACGGGGCACCGCCCCGGAAAAAACGAAAAAGGACAGAACGACCTGCGTTCTGTCACCAATACGGACGAGATTCGGCCAAGTAGTCGTGACTGATCGGCGTCACGGTAGAAACATTTGGGCCATCTGTCCAAATCTATACTGGCGACATGTTCATTTTTACAACAATATGGTATCAAATCCGCGCTTTTTTGTCAAGGAAAACGGGGCCGTTTTCCGTCCTCTTTTTTACTTTCGGTAAAGCGCACAAAAGGATATGTTGTTATGTCTACCGCGGGTGTGTATAATGCAAGCGCCCCCTTGCGCGTGATCGCAAAGGGGCTGTTTTCACGCCTGCCAGACGGCCACCCAGAAGGCGTCGGTCTCCTCCTCGGGAACAGCGGGCGCCTTGACCAGAGACCAGTCCTCCCACAGGGTGGCCTCCCCGCCGGGGGCCAGGCGGCCGACGGGGCCGAGCGCCTCCAGCTCGAGGATGATGGGGCTGACGTAGATCTCGCTCGACACGCCCCCGTCCGGGTAGGTCCGCGCGGGGTCGTGGGGCGCCGTTTCGCGGCGAAAGACGTCCTCCCCCAGCCGATAGACCGCACGGCCGGCGCGGTCGTTGATCCCGATTTTGGCGGCGCCCCTGACGGCGGGGTCCTGCCGCACGGTCAGATACTTCTTCGTCAGCGTCAGCCGCTCGTCGGCGGGATCGGTGTAGGCCCAGAGGGACACCGTGCGGTTGGGCAGGAAGCCGGTCTCGTCCTCCGACTGCCTGAGCATGGCCGTGCCGCCCAGATCCATGGCGGTTACCGACCAGACGGCCAACTCCTTCTCCTCGTCGGAAATGTTCTTCACCCCGTTGATCACTGTCATCCGCGGCAGATGAGGGTCCATCTCCAGCGTGAGAGTCAGGGCGATCCCGTTTTCCCTCTGAGGCGGCGGCATAAAGCGGAACGACTGTCCCGCTTTCTCCCACGCCACGGGCGCGTTGTCGGGGTAATAGGTCTGCGGTGCCCGCTCGGGAGTGACCCACAGCCGGTGCCCGCCGTAGGCGTAGGAAACGCTGCCCGCGCCGTAAAACGCATCGTACTGCGGCCCCGACCAGCGGGTGGCGCGCTCGGGCTCGGTCCGCAGCAGGTTGCGCCCGCCCGTAAAGGCAAAGCGCAGCACGCGCGGCCCCACGTCGAGGGAAACGACCGCCTCGACGGCGCCGTTTTCGATCCAAAGACAACGCCCGAAGTTTTCAAACTCCGCTTCATGAAAGGTAATCATAATGCATTCTCCTTTATTTCACGATAACGCCCCGGGTCAGCGTCTGTCCGCAGGGCTGAACGGCGGGCTGGGTCAAAGCGTAAAGGTCGTCCGCACGGCACTCGGCGGCCAGCATCGTCCGGCCCGCCCCGTCCAGCGTTCCGGCGTCGCTCGCCCGGGTCAGCAGAGGAAGGGTCGGCGCGGCGGCGGCCAGGATCTCCCTTCCCCGTCCGTTCATGGCCAGCACCCGCAGGTAGCGGGGCGGCGACGTCCACAGGCCGCGATCGATCCCGAGCAAAGCGTACAGCAGGATGCGCCGCAGTCGCGCACGGGTGTACCGCTTGGTCTTGGCGGCGGCGAGGATCTCCTCCACGCTCGTCGCCTGCCGCACCGCGCGCCACAGCCGGTGCTCCAGCCCCTCGCTGACGTCGGGCAGAGCGGCCATGTCCATGGCGTCCATCCCCCGCAGCGCGGCCAGGACAGCCGTCTCCAGGCGGCCCAGATCGGCGGGACAGCGCCCGGCTTCCGTCTCCCGCTTCAGCAGGCGGCGGCTCTCCTCGGGCAGGAAGGGCAGCGCCGCTTCCTCCTCGCCTGTCCGCACGCGGGCGCGGATCCAGCTCGCGCTGGCGATCCCGTCGGCCGGCTCGCCGTCGTGGGAGGCGCCCGACCGCCTGACGGCCAGGGGCGCCATAGGGGCGTCCAGCGCCGCGTCGGCGGCCAGATAGGCGAGCGCCAGCGTGTCGTTGGGGTGGGAGAGAAGCTCCCCCTCGCCCCCCGCGGCGGTCAGCGCCGCCTGCTGGGCGGCCGCGAAGGAAGCCCCGCTCTCCAACCCCCGCCTGAGCGCGGCGGCAAAGGCCTCGCCGCGCATCACCGCGGCGGCCGCCTCCAGACGGGCCGCGTCCCCGCACTCGCTGCCGAAGCAGAGCCGCTCCACACATCCGAGGGCCGCCAGCGTCCCCACGCCGCCCGCCGCAAAGCGGGGCGCGGGCGCCGCGGCGAAGGCCACGGGCAGCTCCAGCACCAGATCGACGCCGCCGGCCAGAGCCATCTCGGCCCGCGTCCACTTGTCGCACAGCGCGGCGTCCGCCCGCTGCGTGAAGCTGCCGCTCATCACGGCGACGATATGGGTGATCCCCGCTTTCCGCATGGCGGCGAGCATCCCCGCGTGCCCGAGGTGGAAGGGATCGTATTCGGCGACGAGGCCCCCGACGATCATGGCGCGCTCCTTTCAAATATCACTTGCAAAATCGGATGGATTGGTATATGATAAACCGGTGAGTCAACAAGCGTTGCTTTTATTGTACCTCTTTCCCACGGGCGGCGCAACCATTTTATTTCCGAAAAGAGAGGACCGTGAACCTATGGAAACCAAGATCCTGGTCATCAACGCCGGCAGTTCTTCCCTGAAGTATCAGCTCATCGACATGAACGGGGAAAAAGTGCTCGCCAAGGGCATCTGCGACCGTATCGGCCCCGGCGGCCACATCAAGCACGTCACCGCCGACGGGCGCAAGTATGAGGCCGACGTCCCCATGCCCACCCACGCGGAGGCCTTCGACGCCTTCATGTCCGCCATGACCGGCGAGGAGTACGGCGTCATCCGCTCGCTGGACGAGATCACCGCCGTCGGCCACCGCATCGTGCAGGGCGGCGCCATCTTCAAGGAATCCTGCCTGGTCAACGAGAAGGTCATCGAGGACATCGAGGCGCTCGGCGAGCTCGCCCCCCTGCACAACCCCGCTCACGTGCTGGGCATCCGCGCCTGCATCCGCTGTCTGGGCGACAAGGTGCCCCAGGTCGTCGTCTTTGACACCTCCTTCCACGCCACCATGCCTCCCAAGGCCTATATGTTCGCCCTGCCCTACGAGTATTACACCAAATATCAGGTACGCAAGTACGGCGCCCACGGCACCTCCCACCGCTACGTCAGCGGCCGCTGCGCCGAGCTGATCGGCAAAAAGGGCCTGCGCATCGTCACCTGCCATCTGGGCAACGGCTGCTCCATTTCGGCAGTCAAGGACGGCGTGTGCATCGACACCACCATGGGCCTGACCCCGCTGGACGGCCTGATGATGGGCACCCGCTCGGGCGCCGTCGATCCCTCCGCCATCCTCTATCTCATGGACAAGGAGGGACTCACCCCCGCCCAGATGTCCGACATCCTCAACAAGAAGTCGGGCGCCCTGGCCATCTCCGGCGTGTCCAACGACAACCGCGACATCTGCGAGGCCGCCTTCGCGGGCAACGAGCGGGCCGCCCTCTCCCGCGATATGCAGAATTATCAGATCGAGAAGTACATCGGCGCCTTCGCCGTCGCCATGGGCGGGCTGGACGCCATCGTCTTCACGGGTGGCATCGGCGAGAACAGCTGGGAGACCCGCGGCGACGTCTGTCATGACCTCGGCTGCTTCGGCGTCAAGATCAACGACGAGCTCAACCGCGGCACCCGGGGCAAGGAAGTGGAGCTGTCCACCCCCGATTCTCCGGTGCGCGTCTTCATCATCCCCACCGAGGAAGAGCTCATGATCGCCCGCGACACCCTCGCCCTGCTGAAGCAATAGCGCTCTCCGCCGCGCCCCGCCGAGGGGCGCGGCTTTTTCAGACGGAAGAAAAAAGGCAAAAGGATCCAAAATAATTTACCGCTTTGACTTGACAAAGCGGTCCTGCCGTTGTATAATGCACTATATTTTTTTTACAGCCCATAAGGAGGGGTCAACATGAAAAACGCCTATCTGCAGTCGGTCTACGACGAAGTCGTCCGCCGCAACCCCAACGAGCCCGAGTTCCAGCAGGCCGTCTATGAGGTCCTGGAATCCCTCCAGCCCGTCGTGGAACAAAACCCCAAGTACGAGGCCGCCGGTCTGATCGAGCGCCTGGTCGAGCCCGAGCGCCAGATCATCTTCCGCGTCTCCTGGGTCGACGACGCCGGCAAGGTCCACGTCAACCGCGGCTTCCGCGTGC
>CAMHOI010000097.1 GCA_946186725.1 uncultured Clostridia bacterium | reverse complement strand
AATGCAGCGCAGCACCGCCTCGTCCTCCCCGCGCGTCAGCGGCGCCCCGCAGGAGGGGCAGCGGTCGGGCAGTCGGAAGGGCTCGCGCGAGCGCCGGGTCTGCACGCCGACGACCTCGGGGATGATCTCCCCGGCCTTGCGAACGACGATGGTATCGCCGACGTTGACGCCCAAGGCGTTGATGAAATCCTGATTGTGCAGCACGGCGCGGGAAACCGTGGTGCCCGCCAACTGCACCGGCTCGAAAACGGCGGTGGGCGTCAGGGCGCCGGTGCGTCCGACGCTGACCTCGATATCCAGCAGGGTGGTGGGCTTTTCCTCGGGCGGGTACTTGAAGGCGACCGCCCACTTGGGATACTTGGCGGTGGAGCCCATCTCCCGACGCAGGGCGAGATCGTCCACCTTGATGACGGCGCCGTCAATGTCGAAATCGAGTCCGTCCCGCATCTCTCCGATGCGTTTGACCTGCTCGACGGCCTCCCCGATGCTCTCGCACCGGGTGTAGAAGGGGAGCGTTTTCAGCCCCCAGGCCCGCAGCTGATCCAGCGAAGCGATGTGGGGGGTGAAGCCGGCGCCCTCCGCCTGCTGGACGTTGAAAAGGAAGATGTCCAGCTCCCGCCCGGCGGCGACGCGGGGATCCTTCTGCCGAAGGGAGCCGGCGGCCGCGTTGCGGGGATTCTTGGGCAGCTTGCCGCCCGAGGCGAGCTGGGCCCGCATGAGCTTGTCGAAGGAGGCGTGGGACATATAGACCTCGCCGCGCACCTCCAGCAGGGGCAGGTCGGTGGGGATCCGGTCGGGAATGGAGCGGATGGTGGCGAGGTTGGCGGTCACGTCCTCCCCCGTTTCGCCGTCGCCGCGGGTGGAGCCGCGCACAAAACGGCCGTGCTCGTACTCCAGGGACACGGAGAGCCCGTCGATCTTGGGCTCGACGGAATAGGCGACCTCGCCCACGGCGGCCCGGACGCGGGCGTCGAAGGCGTACAGCTCTTCGAAGGAGAAAACGTCCTGCAAACTCTCCATCTTGACCCGGTGGGCGACGGGAGCGAAGGTGTTGTCCGCCCGACCGCCGACGTGCTGGGTGGGCGAGGCGGCGCTCACCCACTCGGGATGCTCGGCCTCGATGGCCTTGATCTCGAGCATGAGCCGGTCATATTCGTAGTCGGAGACGGCGGGGTCGTCCTCGTTATAGTAGCGGCGGCCGTACTCCTCGGCCAGCCGGCACATCTCCCGGTAACGGGTCAGCAGTTCTTCCATGTGCGCCTCCGTCAGTTTTGCTTGCGGACGATCTTGTACTCGTCGTAGGGATCGAAGTAGGGGCAATGCTCAAAGCTGCCGCTGAGAAAGCTGAGCATCTCATCCTCGTCGAGCTGCATGTCGCAGGCGTAGCAGTCCGCTTCGTAATCGTAATCGAAATGGACGCAGCTCTCGCACGGATCCGCCATGCGCCTCGCCCTCCTTCCTTGTGATGGGTCTATTATACCACGTTTTTGCGCGCGTTACAATAGAAAACCCCGGCCTTCCGGCCGGGGTCGCACGGCGCCTTCCGGTCCCGCAGCGCCAACTTAAAAGCCCGCTCCCGCCATGGCGTCGATCAGGGACTTGAACACGGGGGCGCAATCGGCGGCGCCCCCGACGCCGTCCTCCTTGAGCACGACGACGGTGTAGGTGCCGTCGGCGGGCCAGTAGCCGGCAAACCAGGACTGGCAGATGGCGCGCCCGTCGACCACCCAGCCCGTCTCAGCGGTAGCGGTCTTGCCCCCGGCGACGCCCGTCTCCGGCTTGGCGGCGCGGCCGGTACCCGATTCCACTACGCCCTCCATCATGGCGCGAAGGAGAGCGGCGTCCTCCTCACTGAGCACCCGACGGGGCGCCGCGTTGGCCGTCTCCTCCCGCGCGCCGCCGCGGATGAGCCCCGCAACGAGCTGAGGCGTGACCTGCCACCCGCCGTTGGCGATGGCGGCGACCATGACGGCCACGTGAAGAGGGGTGAGCATCAGGTCGCCCTGCCCAAAGGAAAAATTGGCCAGCGCGGCGGGCTGAGAGGAAAGCAAGGCCTCGCTCGGGAGCGTCCCGGCGGGCGCGGACAGCCCCTCGGCCAGCGTAAAGGCGCGATTGAAGCCCAAGCGCACGCACAGGTCGAGAACGGCACGCCCGCCGATCGCCCGGCCCAAATCGATGAAACAGCAGTTGCACGAGGCGGCCAGCGCCCCCGCCACATCGAGAACGCCGTGCCCCTCCCGCTTGTGGCAATGGAAGGTCACGTCGCCCACGTCCATGGCGCCCGTGCATTCGGCCGTGCGGGCGGGCGATACGCCCTCCTTGAGCGCGGCGGCGGCCACGCAGAGCTTGAAGACCGAGCCGACGTTATAGCGGCACAGAGCGCGGCCGATCAGGGGGGCGTCCCCGGCGGTGAGAGCGCCCGCCACATCCAGCGGCGAAAAGGCGGGTCGGCTGACGGCGGCAAGAAGATTGCCCGTTGCCGATTCCATGACCAGCAAACAGCCCTTTCCCAATCCCGAGGCGGCCTCCTCCGCCAGCTGCTGGAGGCGGCTGTCCAGGGTGAGAAGCACCCCGTTGGTCGACGTGGGCGAGCCCGACACCTCGGCTTCCAGGCCCGACAGCGGCCGACCGGCCGCGTCAACGGTGTAGGTCACGGTCAAAGGAGGCGCGTCACGCAAAAGATCGTCGAAGGCCGCCTCCAGGCCTGTAACGCCTCTGTCCTCGCCGTCAAGGTAGCCGATCAGGTGGACGGCGGGCTGATGCTCGGTATAGCGCACGGGGAGGGTGAAACGTTTGGCGTCCTCGCAGAGGAAGTCGGAGGGGACCTCGACCAGGGCGGGAGAGCCGCTTTTTAGTTTTTGCAGGGCCATGGCGGCGTCCTCGCCTCTGAGTTGTTCGGTCACGGCGGCGACCGCCTTGACCGTGGGAGGCAGAACAGCGACGGTACGGGTCTGCACGCCGGTCAGCAGGCGACCCTTGCAATCGTAGAATTCACCGCGCGGGCGGGCGACGGTGACCGTCTTGCCGATCTGCGCGGCGGCCTCGGTCGCTCTCTCCCCGCCGAGCATGAGTCGGCCCAGCCGGCCGCCCACCCCCGCGAGCATCACCGTGATCGCCGCCATCACCGCCAGCATTCGCTTTTTCAACGCCGGTCGACCTCCTTTTTTCCATTAGTGTTTGCCGCCGGGAAAGAGGTATGCTTCCGACCTTGACAAATGCGAAAAAAGGTGTATACTGGGATTAGCACTCAAAGCGTACGAGTGCTAAAAATAACAAACCAGGTGACAAAACATGAGGAAAAAGCCCTTCAAGGCAGAATCGCGCAAATTGCTGGACATGATGATCCACTCCATCTACACCCACAAGGAGATCTTCCTGCGGGAGCTGATCTCCAACGCCAGCGACGCCATCGACAAGCTTTACTACCGCTCCCTGAGCGACGGCGCCGTCGGCTTCCAGCGGGAGGATTATCAGATCACCATCACGCCCGATAAGGACGCCCGCACCCTGACCGTCGCCGACAACGGCTGCGGCATGACGGCGGAGGAGCTGGAGAGCAACCTCGGCACCATCGCGCGCAGCGGCTCCCTGGACTTCAAGCAGGACGCCGAGCCCAAGGAGGACGTGGCGATCATCGGGCAGTTCGGCGTGGGCTTCTACTCCGCCTTCATGGTCAGCGACCGGGTGGAGGTGCGCAGCCGCGCCTTCGGCAGCGAGGAGGGCCACCTGTGGACCTCGGACGGCGTGGAGGGGTACACCGTCGAGCCCTGCGAGATGGAGGGCAACGGCACCGTCATCACCATGCATATCAAGGAGAATACCGAGGAGGAGTCCTACGACGAGTTCCTCGATCCCTACCGGCTGCGCTCCCTGGTCAAGCGCTACTCCGATTACATCCGCTACCCCATCCGCATGGAGATGGAGTCCCGCCGCCAGAAAGAGGGCAGCGAGGAATACGAGACCGTGCGGGAGTGGCAGACCCTCAACTCCATGGTCCCCCTCTGGCGCAAGGCCAAGAGCGAGATCACCGCGGAAGAATACAACCATTTCTACAGCGAAAAATTCTTCGACTACGAGGCGCCCGCCCGCGTCATCCACACCAAGACCGAGGGTGCCGTCACCTACGACGCGCTCCTCTTCGTCCCCAAGCGGGCGCCGCTGGACTACTACTCCCGCGAGTATGAGAAGGGACTCCAGCTCTACGCCAACGGCGTGCTCATCATGGACAAGTGCGCCGATCTGCTGCCCGACCACTTCAGCTTTGTCAAGGGGCTCGTGGACAGCGCCGACCTGTCGCTGAACGTCTCCCGCGAGATGCTCCAGCACGACCACCAGCTCAAGCTCATCGCCCGCAATTTGGAGAAAAAGATCCGCTCCGAGCTGCTGAAGATGCTCTCCGACGAGCGGGAGGCCTACGAAAGCTTCTTCAAGGCCTTCGGGATCCAGCTCAAGTTCGGCGTTTACAGCGACTACGGCGTGCACAAGGACGATCTGAAGGATCTG
>CAMHOI010000096.1 GCA_946186725.1 uncultured Clostridia bacterium | reverse complement strand
GTGGGCGGACATCCCCGCCCAGGCGGTGAACGGCCTGCTGTTCCTGCTGAAGCTGAAGCCCAAGCAGGCCTTCAAGCAGCGCATGTTCGGCTTCCTGCGCCGGATCGACGACGTGGACGCCGTCGTCACCCGCACGGTCGAGGCCTCCGCCTTCGCGCTGGCCGGCGCCGTCTGCTCCCGCCGCCGCGACGAGGCCATGGCCATCTGTGACGATCTTTTTGCTCTGCGCACCGAGCCCGTCATGATCCTGGGCGCGCTCAGCTCCGTCTTTCTGGACATCTATCGCGTCAAGCTGGGCGAGGCGAGCGGCCTGCGCACCGAGCGGCTGGCTGAGGAACTGGGCTACGGCCGCGCCGCCTTCAAGCTGCGCAACGCCGCCGCCAACGGTCGCCGCATGAGCAAGGACGCCGCGTTTCAGGCGCTGGAGGTGCTGCGGCAGGCCGACCTCGCGCTCAAGTCCACCGCCGCCGACGGGCGCGTGGTCATCGAGCGCACCCTGGTGCGGCTGATGAAGGTCGCCGCCGGGGAGGACGAATGATCCGCGTGCGGCAGGCGGTCGTCGTCGAGGGCAAGTACGACAAGATCCGCCTGTCCTCCTTTCTGGACGCCCTTATCCTGACCACCGACGGCTTCGCCGTCTTTCACGACAAGGAGAAGCTGTCTCTCCTGCGCGCCCTGGCCGTCAGCCGGGGGCTCATTCTGCTGACCGACTCCGACCCCGCCGGACTGCAGATCCGGCATTACCTGCGGCAGGCCGTGCGGGAAGGGGAGATCGTCCACGTTTTCGTTCCCGAGATCCACGGCCGCGAAAAGCGCAAGGACAGGGATTCCGCCGCCGGTCTGCTCGGCGTGGAGGGCATGAGCGAGGAGATCCTGACGGCCGCCTTCGCCGCGGCGGGCGTCACCGCCGAAAAGGGCGATCCCGACCCCGACCCGGTCACCAAGATGGACCTCTACCGCGACGGCTTCTACGGCGCCCCGGACGCCGCCGCCAAACGGCGCTCCCTCTGCCGTGTCCTCGGTCTGCCCACGGGGCTCAACGCCAACCTGCTTCCCGTCGTCATCGCCGATCTGTACGGCCGCGAGGGGTATGAGGACGCCAAACGAAAAGTTTTGCTTGACAATCCCACGGGGTTGCCTGTATAATCTATCATGTATAGTAAGATTCGGGTCGTGTGGCCCGGTCCTCTGTTTTCATCGGAGGGAGGGAATGCAGAATGAGTCAGGTGCGTCTGAAAGAGAACGAGAGTCTGGAGAGCGCGCTGCGCCGGTTCAAGAGAGCCACGTCCCGCGACGGCGTCATCCAGGAGGTCCGCAAGAGAGAGCACTATGAGAAGCCTTCCGTCAAGCGTAAGAAGAAGTCCGAAGCTGCTCGCAAGCGCAAGTATCGCTGACTTCTGCCGACGCGGCGGTTTGGTTCCGCTGTGCGCAGAAGGCACAAGATGACCACAAAGGCGGCAAGGATGTCTTGCCGCCTTTCTCTTTGGAAGGAGCCGAGGGTATGGCGTTGCTTCGTCCCGCGCGGATCTATCGCCGCGTGACCGAGATCACGGCCGACGACCTGCGCGCCATGGGGGTGCGCGGGCTGATCCTCGACGCCGACAACACCCTCGCCACCCACCACAGTCAGACCCCCGCCGAGGGGGTGACTGACTGGCTGGACGGGATGCGCCGCGCCGGGATCGAGCTGCGCATGGTCTCCAACGCCCGCGATTCCCGCTGCCGCCCCTTCGCGCATACGCTTGGCCTCGGCTACACGGCCCTCGCCTGCAAGCCCCTGCCCTTCGGCTTTTGGCGCGCCGTCAGGGCCATGGGCCTCAAGCGCAGGGAGGTCGCCGCCGTGGGCGATCAGCTGTTTACCGATATGATGTGCGCCCACCTGGCGGGCGTGACCGCCCTGCTGGTCGAGCCCATCGAGCCGGAAACGGGGTGGAGCTTCCGCCTGCGCCGCCGGCTGGAGCGTCCCCTTCTGCGCCGCTGGAAGGAGAACGCGCGATGACCGCCCGCTTCGGCCCCTCCGGCAGCCCGCAGAGCTTCTTCGAGGCGGGCTTTACCGCCACCCTGCAGATGCCGGATTACCTGGCCGGTCTGGGACTGGACGCCTTTGAATACCAGTGCGGCCACGGGGTCAACATCGGTGAAACCGCCGCCCGCCAACTGGGGGAGAAGGCGGCCGCCGCCGGGATCGCTCTTTCTCTGCACGCGCCCTACTACATCTCCCTGGCCTCCGTCGAATCCGAGAAACGGGATCGCTCGATCGACTACATTCTCTCCGCCGCCCGCGCCGCAAACTGGATGGGCGCCGACCGCGTCGTTCTGCACCCCGGCGGCGCCGGCAAGAGGCCGCGCGGCGAGGCGTTTTCGCTGGCCAGGGACACCTTTGCCCGTGCCCTCGCCGCCATGGATGAGGCGGGCTTGGGTCACGTCGCCCTCTGCCCCGAAACGATGGGCAAGCTTAACCAACTGGGTGACGTCGATGAGATCCTGGCCCTCTGCGCGCTCGACGAGCGGGTGATCCCCTGCCTGGATCTCGGCCACCTCAATGCCCGCACACGGGGCGGCTTTACCCGCGAGGAGGACTTCGCCGCTCTCTTTGACCGGCTGGAGAATGCGCTGGGTCGGGAGCGCGCCAACGCCTTCCACGCTCATTTTTCCAAGATCGAGTACGGCCCCTCGGGGGAGATCCGCCATCTGACCTTCGCGGACGCCGTTTACGGCCCGGAGCCGGGCCCCTTCCTGCGCGCCGTGCTGCGCCGCGGCGCCGCGCCCCGCGTCCTGTGCGAGTCGGCGGGTACCCAGGCCGTCGACGCGCTGACAATGCAGACTCTTTACCGAAAAGGAGCATGATGACCGTGAAAACTTACCTCATTCTCAACGGCCCCAACCTCGACCGGCTGGGCAAACGGGAGCCCGCCCTCTACGGCACCGCCACCCTCGCCGACCTGCAAAAGCGGTTGGAGAAGACCGCCGCCGGGCTCGGCGTCGGGGTCGCCTTCGCCCAGTACAACGGCGAGGGCGAAATGATCGACGCCATCCATTCGGTCGCCGACAAGTATGACGGCTGTGTGATCAACGCCGCCGCCTACACGCACTATTCCGTTGCCATCCGGGACGCGATCGCCTCGGTGGACAAGCCCTTTGTCGAGGTGCACCTGACCAACGTTTTCGCCCGGGAGGAGTTTCGCGCCCGCTCGGTTATCGCCCCCGTGTGCAGGGGGAGCGTCAGCGGTTTCGGCTTCCTCAGCTACGAGTTGGCGCTGCGCGCGCTGGCCAACGAGTGAAATTGGGCAAAAAAGGGTTGAAATCCTCACTCTTTTGTATTACAATCATAGTAGCGAGATATGCGATCGGCCGCCCCGCCGAGCAACCGCCGCGTTTCCGACGCGCGCGACGGGAGATGGAGGGGAGCAGACCGGCGTCGGAGAATGGAGAATGACAGTATGATTTCAGCAGGTGATTTCCGCAACGGCGTGACCTTCGAGATGGACGGCACCGTCTACCAGATCATCGAGTTCCAGCACGTCAAGCCCGGCAAGGGCGCCGCCTTTGTGCGCACCAAGATCCGCAACGTCATTGCCGGCAGCGTGGTGGAGAAGACGTTCAACCCCAACGACAAGTATCCCACCGCCTTCGTCGAGCGCAAGGAGATGGAGTACTCCTACAACGACGGCGACCTCTATTATTTCATGGATCAGGAGTCCTATGAGCTGGTCCCCATCAACGCCTCCGAGCTGGACGACAATTTCAAGTTCGTCAAGGAGAACATGATCTGTAAGGTCCTCTCCTACAAGGGCAAGGTCTTCGGCGTTGAGCCGCCCACCTTCGTCGAGCTGGAGGTCACTCACGCCGAGCCCGGCGTCAAGGGCGACACCGCCACCAACGCCACCAAGCCCGCCACGCTGGAGACCGGCGCCGAGATCCGCGTCCCCCTCTTTATCAACGAGGGCGACCGCATCCGCATCGACACCCGTACCGGCGAATATATGGAACGCGCCTAAGCGCATAAGGAGGAAAACATGATGCTTCTGACCGAAAAAGCCGCCTACATCAAGGGCCTCGCCGAGGGCATGGACCTGGACGCCAACGACAAGACCGTCAAGCTCATCAAGGCGCTCATCGACGTCATCGACGACCTGACCCTGACCGTCTCCGATCTGGAGGACGAGATCGCCGAAATGCAGGAACAGCTCGACGAAGTGGACGAGGACCTCGCCGAGGTCGAGGATTTCCTCGACGACGAGGACGGCGAGTACTGTGACGATGACGAGGACTACTTTGAGGTCCAGTGTCCTGAGTGCGACGAAGTCATTACTCTGGACGAGGATATGCTGGAAGAGGGCGAGATCGAGTGCCCCAACTGCGGGACCAAGCTGGAGTTCGAGTTTGACGACGACGACGAAGAGCCCGAAGAGCCCGCCGAAGCCGAAGAGGAAAAGAACGACGAGCAGGAATAATCCCTCCGTTTGACCCGCAAGAGCACCGACCTGACTTGTCAGTCGGTGCTCTTTACTCTGTTTAAGTCA
>CAMHOI010000095.1 GCA_946186725.1 uncultured Clostridia bacterium | reverse complement strand
TCCAACACCGTTTCGGACACCCTCTTCACCAATCTGCAGTATCAGTCGGCGCTCAACCTCAACCTGCCGACCGTGCTGATCGTCGCCATGCAGATCATCGGCGGCGCCGTGGGCAACATGACCTGCGTCAACAACACCGTCGCCGTGTGCGCCACCGTCGGCACCAGCGGCAAGGAGGGCAAGATCATCCGCCTGTGCGCCCTGCCCATGGTGATCTACACCCTTGCGGTCGTCGTCATCATGGCGCTCGTCATCGGCGTGTTCGGCGTCAACCCCTCGGTATAACGGCAACCATAAAGAAAGACCGGCAAGCGATCGCTTGCCGGTCTTTTTGACGTCCCGCCGTCAGAGCAGCGGAGCCGTGAAACCATCCGCGGAAAAGTCGCCGAACACCTCCCGCAGGAAGCCGATGCTGTCCCCCACCCAGTCGCGGGCGCGCTCGGTAATGCGGGGATCGTTGACCCGGTAGCCCGTCAGGACGGTGGCGTCGCCCACCGAAAAGCCGTGGGGGCCGTGGGAATAGACGTGACACTCGAAGGGGATGCCCCCGGCGGCCAGCCCGGCGGCGAAGTCGAGGGTCTCCTTGACGGACACGGTACCGTCGTTGGCGGTGTGGAAGAGGAAGCAAGGGCAGGTCCGCTCGTCGATCCGATCGACCGGCGCGACGGCGTCGGGGTTGTAGTGCCTGACGCCCTCGCCGCACAGAGCGTAGCCCAGCACAGCGGCGTTGGGCCGGTTGATGGACATCACGGCGGCCGCGGCGGCCAGGTGCCCGCCCGCGGAGAAGCCGATGACCGCCACGCGGTCGGGATCGACGCCCCATTCGTCCGCACGGCCGCGGATGAGGGTCATGGCCTGCTCATAATCGTCGAGGGGGTTGGGCCACGTCGCGTGCTCCCCCACCGAATAGCGGAGGATGAAGGTCTGAAACCCCGCCGCCAGATAGGGCGCGGCCACGGGGTCGGCCTCCCGCGCGGAGCACATGCGGTAGCCCCCGCCCGGCAGGATGAGCATGGCGGGGCGGCGGACGATGCCGCGGAACTCGCCGCCCACCGCCTGCAGATAGGCGGTCAGGGTGACCCTTCGCTCTTCGTTGAGCACGATTGTCTCAATATTCATAGAAAAAACACTCCTTTATCGCACGCCCTTTTCAGCCAGCAGGGCGATGACGTCGCCGACCGTTTTCAGGCGGGGAAAATCCTCGTTGTCGAAGGTGACGCCGAAGGTCTCCTCCACAGCCATGGCCATGTAGATCAGGCCGATGGAATTCATCCCCACGTCCTCGATGAGACGGGAGGACTCGTTCACGCCCTCGGCGGGGAGCTGCCCGTCGAACACCTGCGCAAGCAGGGCCTTGAGTCGATCCAGCATCACGCGTTCTCCTCTCGTTGGTCAAATACGTCCTTGCAGGCCGACAGCCGCGCCTGCAGGGACTCGGTCAGCGCGGCGAGGTCGGCTATGGTGGGAAGGGGCTTGCCGCACGCCTCGCTGAGATCGAAGGGACGGCCGACCACGACGGTGCGGCGCTGCCACCAGTGTTTGCGGCGGCGGGAATAGACGGGGACGACGGGCACGCCCGCCCTCAGCGCAATGAGCACGGCGCCCGATCGGACGGCGTCGACGTCCCCCTCGCGGCGGATCCCTCCCTGCGGGAAGAGGGCGACCACGCGGCCCTCGCGTGCCAGGCCGGCGGCCGCGCGCACGGCGCGCAGGTCGGCGGTGCGGCGATCGATCCTCAGGCACCCGGCCGCGCGCAGCAGGAAAGCGCGCACCTTGCCGCCCATGACCTCCTCGGAGGCCATGAGGAAAACGCGCCGATACCAGAACAGCCCGCGGATGAGGAAGGGGTCGATGAAGGCGGTGTGGTTGGCGACCACCACGGCGCCGCCCTTGAGGCGGAATTTGCCCTCCGGCCACAGGGTGCGGCGGCGAAAGCCCAGCTCCAGCACGGCGCAGACCAGCCGGGCGACGTCCATAGGCAGATACCGAAGGGAAAGGGCGCGGGCGCGCTTGGCTTCTTTCATCGTTTGACGCGGCGCTCCAGCTCCGCACGCAGCGCCTCCTCCTTCTCCTCCAGCAGGGCGGTGAGCGCCGCCGTCTCAGCCGCGTCGGGGGTGCGGCCGCTCCCCTGCCCGGGCAGGGTGAAGGGAGCGCCGACGATGACGCGGGCGCGCCGGAACAGCCCGTAGCCGCCCGCCGTGTAGACGGGGACGATGGGCGCGTCGGTGTGCATGGCGATCCAGACGATCCCGGGCTTATAGGGCCACTTCTGCCCCTTGACGGGCAGGCGGCCCTGGGGGAACACCCCGACGATCCCCCGGCGGTCGAGCACGTCCAGACTCTTCGAGACAAAGCCGAGATCGAAGGCCTCCCGCTCCACCCGGATGCCGCCCAGCCAATTCAGCAGGGTGGCGAGGAGCCGGTTGCGGTAAAGCACCTCCGCCATCAGGAAACGGAGGGTGTACCGCCAAAAGATCAGCAGATAAAGGGGAAAATCCATCAGCGAGGTGTGATTGGACATCAGCAGGCAGGGCCTGGGCAGACGGCCGCCGCGGGGCGCGCCGTCGGCGTAATACACCTTCGGGGCGAAGAAGAGCCACGCGGGCAGAAGGCCGGTGATCTTCGCGATCATCAGCCAAAAGCCGTGAAACCGTTTCTCCTTCATGCGCTCACAGATTCCTTTCGATCCAGCGGCAGGTCGCGCGCAGGGTGTGCTCCTGCCCCTCGGGGAGGCCGGACAGGCCGAACTGCTCGCAGAGCGCGGCCGCGACGGAATAATATTGCAGACTGGTCATACCCAGCGCCGTCACCCAGTCGGCGTCGTCGCCCACCGCCTCGGGCGCCAGGCCGAGCTCGTCGGCGACGATCGCTCTGACCTTGTCGGCCAGCGCGGGGGGCAGCGTCCCCTCGGCGGGCGCGGCGGCGACGGCCTCGGCCAGCGGGGTCAGCCGGACGGCGCCCTCGTCGATCGCCCGTTTCAGCCAGGCGCGGCCGACCTTGATGGCGGTGGGCGGCGCGATGGCGTCCGCGGTCAGCAGGACGCGGCGAAGCTGCATGGCGGAGGGCAGAGCGGCGTTGGCCGCGCTCACCCGCTCGGAGAGGGCGCGCAGCCGCTCGCCGGAGAGGTAGGGCGACGTCTGCACGATCAGGGTCAGGGTCTCCCCGGCGCCCTCGCCCAGCCCCAGCACGCAGAAATTGACGGCCTCGGGCAGGGTCAGCGCCTCCTCGATACGGTCGGGGTCGACGTTCTCGCCGTTGTCGGTGATGACGAGGTCGCTCACCCGGCCGAGCAGGGTATACCGCCCGTCGGGCTCCCTGCGGGCGCGGTCGCCGGTATTGAACCATTCCCCCGTGCGGCGGCGCTCGCCGTTGACCAGGATCTCCTCGCACACGGCGTCCCCCTTGACCAGAAGGACGCCCTCCCCGGTCAGCCGGTATTCGACGTTGTCCAGCGGGCGGCCGACGGCGTTGCGGTTCCGCTCCCCGGGCCGCGCGCCCAGCTCAACGGAGGTGATGCCGACCTCGCTCATGCCGTAGCCGTTGTGCAGGGGGTAGCCCATGCCGTTGAACAGAGCCAGCGCGCTCGGGCGCAGGAAGCTGCCTCCCGAGATGCAGAACTGCACCGACGGGCCGAACAGGGAATCGGTGACCTCCTTCATCAGCCGCCGCGCGAGGCGGGCGCCCCAGTAGGGCGCGATCTGCTGAACGGCGGCGCCCAGACGGACGCCCCGCCAGAAGCGGCGTTTCGCTCTCTCCCCGCGGCGATCCAGCTCCTTGAGCAGCTGCTTCTCCACGGTGTGCCAGAGCAGGGGGACGGCGAAGATGTGGGTGACCTCCTGCCGGCGGCAGGTGGACAGGATGGTATCGGGCGAATAGTCGCGCAGAAAGACCAGCGTGCGCCCGAAATAGGTGAACCAGAAATAGACGGCGAACAACCCGAATATATGGTAGAAGGGCAAAAACGCCAGCTGCTTGAGCGCGCCGCGGTAGTGGAAAGCGACGCGTCGGCTGTCCCGCAGGACGCCGCGGGTGTTGAGAAGCTGGGCGGTCACCTGCCGGCCGGTGTAGAAGCAGACGATCTCGTTGAGAGAGGTCGCGGAGGTGGCCAGGGCAAACTCGTTTTCAAATTCGGAGGTGAAGGGCGCCCCGCCCGTCAGCTCCGACACGGGCAGGTAGTCGGCGTCCAGCGCTCCGGGCCTATCGCACACGACGACCGAGACGCCCAGATCCCGCCGGATGCGCTCGGAAAGCGTCCGGGGGTGGCGGGTGTTGACCAGCCAGGGCTTGTTCCCGCTGCGCAGGATGGCCCAGAAGGCGACGATCCAGTCGACGGAGTTCTCCATCTCCAGCCCGACGTAGCCGTGGGTGGCGCCCACGCGGGCGTAAAGGGCGGCCGAGGCCTCCTCGATGCGGGCCTTCGCCTGCCCGTAGGTGGTCTTGTGGATGCGGAAGCCGTCGTCGTACTCGGCCAACACGGCGTTCTCCGGGCGGAACATCACCTCATAGACCGAGCGAAGGGTCCGGTCCGATTCCTCC
>CAMHOI010000094.1 GCA_946186725.1 uncultured Clostridia bacterium | reverse complement strand
TAGGGGTCGACCTTGCTCTGCAGGTCGCCGGGCAGGAAGCCCAGCTTCTCCCCCGCCTCGACGGCGGGACGGGTGAGGATGATGCGCTCCACCCGCTTGTCCCGGAAGGCGGCCACCGCCATGGCGACGGCCAGATAGGTCTTGCCCGTGCCGGCGGGGCCGACGCCGAGCACGACAGTGTTGTTTTTGATGGCGTCAACGTATTTTTTCTGTCCGAGGGTCTTGGGCTTGACGGCCTGCCCCCTGGAGGTGATGCACAGACAGTCGTTGCCCGCGAGCTGGGTCAGGCGATCCTGCTGCCCCTCCCGCACCAGCGAGAGGGTATAGCGCACGCTCTGCTCGGTGATGGGCTCGCCCCGGGCGGCGAGGTCGAGCAGGGCCCTCACGGCGGCCTGCGCCGAGGCGGTCGCCTCCGGCTCCCCCTGGATCTTGACGACGCCGCCCCGTATGGTGACGGTGACGTCGTATTCCCGCTCAATGAGGCGGATATTCTGATCGAAGCTGCCGAACAGCTCCGCCGCCTGCTCCGGCTGCTCCAGATTTACCGTGCGTTCGGTCATGCGCCGGCCTCCCCTTTTTGATAGTCATTGTTATTTTACCACATCCGACGCCGAGAAAAAAGCCCTCCGGGGCGCTTTTTTCGCTTTTTTCGATGCGGAACACCATATATTGTGCCAAACTTGCGCTTTATCCCCAAATTCGCACTTGAAATTGTGCCGGAAAGAGAATAGAATATAAGCGGTATATTATGACGCGTCCCGCGCCGTGGCGAGCAGAGCCCCGGCGGTGCGCGTCGAAAGACAAGGAGGAGTCCGAATGAAACACAACGGCAGAACAAAAATCCTGAGCTGTCTGCTCGCTCTTGCGATGCTGCTCTCGCTCGTGCCGGGGATGAGCTATACGGTTCAGGCAAAGTCGAAACCCACCGCTGTCATCAGCACCGATACGATGTCCTACGACGACACTTCGATCTGTATCGAAGGCGTGGCGGGACAGGAATACGTCATCGTGCCCAAGGGAACGACGGTGACCGACGCGGACTGGAAAGATTCCGTAAAGCCCGATCCCGAACGCGACAACTGGGTCTTCTTTGAAGAACTGACCGCCGCCACGGAATATGAGATCTACACCCGCACGGCGGAAACCGAAACCGCCAACGCGAGCGACGCCGTGAAGGCGAACGTGTACACCACGCTTTCCTCCATCGGTTATTTGTACGACAGCACCCTTGTGGGTACGTCGATCACGGTGGAACCGGAGCCCAACGTCGAAGGCCTGACCTATAAGTGGTATCAGGACGACGTCACCGAGGATGACGAGGGAGCCATCCATCACAGCTTGACCGAGATCCCCGGCGCGACCGGCGCCGAATACACCTTCCGTGCGGAAGACGTGGGCAAGCACATTGCGGTCAAGATCTTTGCCGGCGATTCCGAGGTGGGCGACGTCGCCACAGACGCCCCCGTCGCTCTTGCCGCACAAGTGATCTTTAACAGCATGGGCGGCAGCGAGGTGGAAGCGCTCACCGACGTCGCCTATCAAGCCAAAATCAAAGCGCCCGCCGAGCCCCTGCGCAAGGGCTACGCCTTTGCCGGCTGGTATTGGGACGAAGAATACGAGATGCCCTTCGACTTTGATAACGACGTCATCACCTGGTATGAGAACACGCTCTACGCCAAGTGGACGCCCGTCGATTATTCCGTGACCGCCGTCGCCGGCCTGACCGGGGACGGGAAGGACGAGTGGACCAAGGGCGGCAAGGAGGGCGTCGCGATCACCGTGAAGGTATCCGGGAACGACGACAGCTTCGACCGCTTCCTGTGCGTCAAGCTCGACGGCAAGGACCTCGTCAAGGACGCGGACTACACCGTGGAAAAAGGCAGCACCATCGTGACCCTGAAGCCCGAGACGCTGGAAAAGCTCTCCGTCGGCGAGCACACCGTGACCGTCCTCTTCAACAACGGCGAGGTCCGCACGACCCTCACCATTCTGGAGCCGGCCAAGGAGGCCGACAACGGCGCCGCCTCTCCCAAGACCGGCGACGTCAGCAACGCGGCCCTCTGGATGGCGCTGATGGCGCTCTCTCTGCTCGGGATCGCGGCGGCGCTCCTTTGGAGCAAAAGGAAGAATGCGCTTGAGAAGTAATCCCGGCGCGGCATAACGTCGATCGCGGCGAAGCAAGTCTGCTTCGCCGCGATTTTTTGCGCTGTGTCCCCTACTCCACCGAAAAGGGAACGACGCGCGCGACGTTCTCCCGGCACTGGCAGACGGCGGTCAGCACGAGGGCGTCCCCTTCCACGGCCGTCTGATCGGTGCGTGAGAGAATCTCCACCCCTTCCAATTCCGCGGCGACCGCCTCATCCAGCAGCGCGGCGGCCTCCCTGTCGGCCTGCTCGGGGGTGAGGGTGACCTCCCGCCGGTGCACGGGGGTAAAGGTGGCTTGGGCCGTCCAGAGGGGGAGGGTGATCCCGTCCACGACCATATCCTGCCGCGTCACCCGTCGCTCATAGTCGCCCTCAAGCCGCCCGACGTACAGGGGGATCGTCAGCCCGAAGGCGGAGACCACCCTTCTGGTCAGGGGGGCGCCGCAGGGGACGCTCTCGACGCGGGTCAGAGGGAGACGGACGGTAACCGTCCGCTCCGTCTCGGCCAGCACCTGACCCTCGCTTCGGCGGAAGACGGTGCGCCCGTCAGCGTAGACCTCCGTGCCCGACACGAGGAGCTGGCCAGCCGTCACGGCGTCCCCCACCTTGACCGCGGCGCTCCCGCTCTGAACGTAAAGGGCGACGATCTGCCCCTCCCGCGCGGCGACGAGGTTGGCCCAGCCCTCCTTGACGGCGGGCTTTTCCTCCACGCCCCGCACCTCTACGGTGACAACGGCGCCGTCGTCGTTGACGGCCGCCCAGCTCACCTCGGGCAGAGCGAGGGCCAGACGGTGCCGCAGATCGGCGCCGTCCACCCGGGCCAAGGGCACACCCACCCGCAGACCCAACTCGTCAAGGGCGGAAACAACGGTGGCCTCGTCGACGTCCCCGCGCGAGCGCACCTCCACGCGCCAGACGAAGCGGGGCATGACCGTCAGAAAGGCGCAGAAGAGAGCCAGCCCGATCAACAGACCGGGGCGGCGCCGGTAACGGCGGCAGAGAAATGGCAATCCCTTCTTGCGCGTGACGCGCAGGTGCACGCCGCCCTGGCGGCGAAAGGCATGCAGTTTGCGGTAATCGCGGGCGAAAAGGCGGCAGTCGATCCCCTCGCGGCGGCGGCGGACCTGCCAGACGGGGATCCCGCGGTTGGCGCACAGATTGACCAGTCGCTCGGGATAACGGCCTTTGACCGACACCCGGACCCAGCCGTTCAGCCAGCGAAGCAGACGAAGGAAAAGCATTACGAACCGAACTCCACGCGGGTGATCCGCCCGGCCAGGATGGCCTCGCGGTCGGTCAACGCCTTGAGAAAGAGCCCCTGCCCGTAGAAGGTGACCGCTCCGTTACCGACGTTCAGGCGCACGGCCTCATCGGAATAGGACAGGATGCCCCGGCAGCCGTCGACCGTCGCCTCCCGGTCGGCCAGCAATTCGATGCGCGCGCCGCCGCCCAGGGTCCCCGCCGGCCATTCCAGCACCCGATCCAGTTTTTCTCCCGCCCGCCGCAGGACGTCCTTCTTTCCCATGCGCTCGCCTCCGTGTACAAAAGCGTATGACGGCGAGGATATATTTAGACCCCCTCCCTCATACCGTAAAAACAAAGGAGGCGGGCTCATGAACTGGCGGGATCGGCGTTTGATCGGTATGGCGACGGGATGCGGAGCCATCGTTGTGCTCCTGACAGGGGGCTCACCCGCGGCGGCGGGGGTGCGGCAGGGACTCGCCCTGTGCGGAGAGGTGGTGGTGCCCGCCCTCTTCCCCATGTCGGCGGCAGTCTTCTATTTGGCGCGAAGCGGAGGCGCCGAGCTTCTCTCCCGCCTGCTCTCACCCCTGCTGCGTCCCCTCTTTCGTATTCCCAAGGGCGCTTGCGCGGCGGTACTTCTCTCCTTGCTGTCGGGCTATCCGGCCGGGGCCGCCCTGATCGCGCGGCTCCGACAGGAGGGCACAATCGACCCCGCCACGGCGGCGCGTATGACGGGCTTTTGCATCCACGCGGGGCCGGGCATGATCCTGCTGGCGATCGGTGCGGGGATGCTGGGCTCGGCGCACGCCGGCTGGATCCTGCTGGGCTGTCACGCCGGGGCGTCTCTCCTCATCGGTGCGATCGGGGCGCGCTTTGCGCCACGGCCGGAGGCGGCGCCTGATCGCCCGTCGGTCCGGGAGGGGACGGCAGACGCTTTCGTGGGCGGGGTGTCGGACGCCTGCGTCCAGATGCTGGGGCTGTGCGGGTACGTGCTTTTCTTTTCGGCGGCGGGCGGTTTCCTGCCGGCGTGGGGGCAAAAGTGGCTGCTGCCCCTGCTGGAGATCACGCGGGGGAGCGCCGCGCTGGCGCAGGAGGGCTGTCCGCTGCCGCTGATGGCGGGTGCGTTGGGCTTCGGCGGGCTGTCGGTGGTTTGCCAGTGCGCCTATCTTCTCAAGGGCAAGGTCCCCTTTTGGCGGATCCTGGCGGGGCGGCTCCT
>CAMHOI010000093.1 GCA_946186725.1 uncultured Clostridia bacterium | reverse complement strand
TCCATGATGCGCGCCATGGTCTGCATCCCCTTGACGCCGGCGAAGGTATAGCTGTCGGTGCGGTGGAGGAAGTTGCCGTATTCGGCGTAAATGCCGTCCAGCACCTCCACGAGGGTGCGGCCCTGGGATTTGTAGTAAGAGGCCATCTCGCAGATCAGCAGGGAGGCGACGACGGCGTCCTTGTCCCGCACGTAGGTGCCGGGCAGATAGCCGTAGCTCTCCTCAAAGCCGAAAACGTAGCGGTCGGACTCCCCTGCCCGCTCCAGCTCGGCGATGACAGCGCCGATGTACTTGAAGCCGGTCAGGACGGTGCGCATCTCGCACCCGTAGCGGGCGGCGATGCGGTCGGCCAGCGAGGTGCTGACCACGCTGCGCACGGCAACGGGACGCGCGGGCAGGGTGCCCAGCGCGGTGCGGCGGGAAAGGATGTACTCCAGAAGCATGGCGCCGACCTCGTTGCCGGTCAGCAAGCGGTAATCCTCCCCGTCGGGCACGGCGATGCCGACGCGGTCGGCGTCGGGATCGGTGGCGAGGAGAAGGTCGGGCTTCAGAGTCCCGGCCATCCGGAGGGCCGGCTCGAAGGGCTGGCGGATCTCGGGGTTGGGATAGGGCGCGGTCGGGAAATTGCCGTCGGGCAGCTCCTGCTCCTTGACAACGATGACCTCGCCCACACCGACGCGGCGCAGCACCTCGCGCACGGGCTTATTGCCGGTGCCGTGCAGGGGGCTGTAGATGACCTTCAGACCGGCAGAGGGGATGACGGCGGGGTCGACGCAGCGGGCGATGACGTTTTCGTAGTAGGACTCGCAGCAGTCCTGACCGATGTACCGAATGGCGCCGGACGCGAGCGAGGCGTCGAAATCGCCAAAGTCGACGCCGGTGAAGAGATCGACCCGCTCCACGGCGGCGGTGACCCTGGCGCTCGCCTGGCCGCTGAGCTGACAGCCGTCGGGGCCGTAGGCCTTGTAGCCGTTGTACTCGGCGGGGTTGTGGCTGGCGGTGACGACGACGCCGCCGTCGCAGCCGTAGTAGCGAATGGCAAAGGAAACCATGGGCGTGGGCGCGAGCTCGGGATAGAGCCACACCCTGACCCCGTTGGCGGCGAACACGGCGGCGGCCGTGCGGCTGAAGAGGTCGGAGTTGCGGCGGCTGTCGTAGCCGATGGCGACGCTCGGCGCGTCACTGACGCTCTTGAGATAGTCGGCAAAGCCCTTGGTGGCGCGCGAGACGGTATAGACGTTCATACGGTTGGTGCCCGCGCCGATGACGCCGCGCAGACCGGCGGTGCCGAACTCGAGATCCTTGTAAAAACGATCCTGGATGGCCTCGTCGTCGCCTTCCACGGCGAGCAGCTCCTCCCGCAGAGCGGGGTCGGTCACCCGGTCGACCCATTCCAAATAGCGTGCGCGATACTCCGTCATACTCCATGCCTCCGAAAGAAGAATAATTTCGTTAATTGTATCACAATTGAGGGGATCCGTAAAGAGTTTTGTGCAAATAAAGCGGCGCCGTTTTCACGGCGCCGCGCGCTAAGGATCAGCCGACGATACCGGTACGCTCCACAGACTGGACGAAATACCGCTGCAGAACCATATACATCAGGATCATGGGCAGAATGTACAGGACGGCGCCCGCCATCAGCTTGGGCGTGCCCTCGGACGAGTTCATCTGGTACTGGCCCGTCATGGATTGCAAGGTGGAAAGCGCCTTGACGATGGTCACCTTCTCATTGATGAAGGTGGACGTATAGAAGGCGTCGTTCCAATACCAGACGATGGAAAAGAGGAAGACGGTCAGATAGGAGCCGCCCGCGTTGGGGACCATGATGTTGGTAAAGGTCTTGAAGTAGCCGGCGCCGTCCACGACCGCGGCCTCCTCGATCTCATAGGGGATGTTGAGGAAGAAGTTGCGGAAGATGTAGACGTAAAGGCCGGACCGAAGCCCCGTCGCCGTGATGGCGGTCAGCCAGAACACGAACCAGCTGTCGATGAGGTTGACCGTCAGGAACTCGGGCATTCTGACCCCGAACAGATACTGAAGGATAGGCGAGATGATGGGGATGGAAAAATTCTTGTACTGGATGTACATGGGGATGGTGACCACTTCGGCGGGGACGATCAGGGTCAGCAGCACCAGGACGAACCACATCCCGCTGGTGCGGAACTTGAACCGGGCCAGGCCGTAACCGACCATGGAGCAGGAGATCATCTGCAAAAAGGTGGCCACGACGGACATGATCAGCGTCGTGCTGACGGCGGAGGTGTACTTCATGTTATCCCAGGCGTACCGGAAGTGCTCCATGGTGAAGTGCTTGGGGATCCAGACCACACTGGGGTCGACGACATCAGCCGCGGTGCGGAAGGCCATGGTGACCATGTACAGGATCGGATAGATCAACACGTAAGAAAGGCCGAGGATGATGAAAAACCGCAGGATCTTCCACAGAAGAGTCCCGAACTCGGTCGCGAGGATCCGTTTAATCATTCTGCATCCGCTCCTTTCTTACCGTTTTTCCGACATGCGCGTGAGCAGGTTGGCAATCAGGAAGATCAGTCCGATGATGACCAGCAGGATAAGGAAGAAGATCCATGCCTCCAAGCTGGCCAGCGAGTACTTCATCTTATTGAAGGCCGTCTCGTTGATGGTGGTCATCAACTTGTTGCTGGCGTCGGTGATGGAATCGATGATGGTGTAAATGAGATTGACCAGGATAATGGGGGCCACGTTGGGGAAAGTGACCTTCCAGAAGACCTCCCACCCGGTCGCGCCCTCGATCTTGGCCGCCTCGTACAGCTGGGGCGAAACGCTTTGCAGTGCGGCGAGGAAGAGGAGGATCTGGACGCCGCACTTCCACAGCGTATCAAAGGTGGAATTGACCAGGGTCGTAAAGATGCTGATGATGTTGTCCGGCAGGTTCATGCCCTGCAGGATCTGGGCCATGCCCGCGGCCTTGAAAACGGTGGAGGAGGCATCCGTCTCGACCGAGTCGATGAAGACGTCGCCCTTGACGATGCTCATGATGATGCCCGAGGTGACGACCACCGGCATGAAGAAGACGGCGCGGGCCAGCATACGGCCGTGGAACTTCTGATTGAGAATGACCGAGATGAACAGGGAGAAGACCAGGATGACCGGGGTGGTCAGGGCCATATCCCTGAGCGTGTTGATCAGGGCCTGCCAGTAGGCGGTCTCTTTGTTGAAGAGGTACTGGTAGTTGCCCAGCTCATACCAGCTCATGGTCAGGCCGCCGCCCTTGGCCGGCTGCACGTCCAGGAAGGTGTAGTACAGCGACAGCAGCAGGGGCTGGAGATAGAAGCAAAGGAACCCGATGATGAAGGGGGTGGTGAAGAGCAGGCCGGCCCGACGGCGACGCTGGATCTCGGTGATCTGCTTCTTGGGCTTGGCCCGGTTGACTTGGATCAGTTCAGCCATTACTGCGCCACCTCCTCATTGGTCGTTTCGACAGGTAAGGCGGACGCCTTGACCGTCGCGTACCCTTCCGCGGGAACGGTGATGTCACCGTAGACGTAGTCGGCGTCGCTGTAGTTGACCAGCACGGCGAGGTCGTCGTTGTACACGGTAACGCGCACGTCCGGAGTCAGGACCCGGTGGTCGGTGATGGGCTTGTCGCAGTACCCGTTGAGAACCTTGGCCATGGTGGCGTAGCACTCGATGGCGGTATCCTTCCAGGTTTCGAACTGGCTGGTGTAGATGTAGTTCATGTTGGTGTTCAGGAACATGGAACTCTCTTCACCGGTGAAGATGTAATAGGGCACCGAACCGGTCTCAAGCTGACGCAGGAACTGGACGGTGGGCTGAGAGTTGAGGTTGTGCGCCGACTCGGTGTAGCTGACGAGACCGTGGAGCGCGATCTGCAGGAAAGGAACCTCGGTCATGCTCATCTCATAACCGGAGTCGTACATCGGCGGAGCGATCACGGTATCGACGTAGGGCAGAGCGAAACCGTTGCCGCCGTCGACCAGGACGGTCCCGACCTCCTTCTCCAGGCCGGCCAGCGCATTACGGAAGTACTCGCGGTTCTCATAGGCGTCGCGGAAGCGGTCGCCGATATAGAAGTCGGAGTAGTTGCTGTCGCCAAGAGAACCGACCGAAATGCCGGACAAACCGAGCGCCTTGTACTCCTCCAGGAAGCTGTCGATCTGCTTCTGGACAAATTCGCCGCGCACGTGATAGTAGTAGTTGTTCTCGTTGGCGGTGCCGATGTTGAGCTTGTAATAATACTGATTGGAGATGGAACTGACCATATCGCGCACAGCGATCTTATTGAGCTGCCAGCCCATCTTGCCCGAATAGATGTCGATCAGCTCCACATCCAGGAAGAGGCGGCCCTGCTTGCCGGAGACGGTCTCCATGAGCTTCTTGAGCCCGCTCTCGCCGCCAAGCTTGCTCTCGACCTTGATGCCGGTGACGGCGCTTGACTCGATACCGCCGTCATTCCAGCCGAGGTAGCGGACGTTGATGTCCTTGACCCCGCCGTCGGAGAGGGCGTTGACCATGCCCTCGGCCTGCTCGAAGGTGGTGATGGGCTTGGTGACGTCGGTGACGAAGCCCAGGACCGATTCGGACTTGCGGATGGCGCCCACCACGTCCATGTAGAAGGGCAGATCGGCGGAGACCTTG
>CAMHOI010000092.1 GCA_946186725.1 uncultured Clostridia bacterium | reverse complement strand
CTATATCCTAACACCGCCCGCCCCAAAAGTCAACCGCTTTGTTAAAAATAAAACGAAAACGGCCGCCTCCCGGTGGGAGACGGCCGATCGGTGCGAGGCGACCGGATCGATAAGCCGAGTTCTGTCGCGGGCAACTATCTATCTCGACGACGCGTTGCCGCGCCGCTCAAGCCACCTGTCGAAAGCACGCCGGGCCGGCGTATCGCTCTCTGTCGGTGTTGCACCGGATAGGGTTTACATGGCCGTGCGGTCTCCCGCACGCCGGTGAGCTCTTACCTCGCCTTTCCACCCTTGCCGGAACGCTCCGGCGGTATCTCTCTGTTGCACTTTCCCTAAGGTCACCCTCGGCGGCCGTTAGCCGTTATCCTGCCCTGTGGTGCTCGGACTTTCCTCATGACCCGAAGGCCACGCAGTTGCCTGATCCGCTCGCAAGGGTATTTTACACGAACCGTCCCCGGTTTGTCAAGGCCGGATCCCGCGCATCCGCTTCTGCTGTCTGACGTCCGCGCCCACGAAGGCCAGCCGCTGATAGTACCCCAGGATGCGGGACATCACCCGCTCGCCGTAGGCGTCGTTGAGCTCGGCGGCGGTCAGGTTGGTGGAAATGATGGTCGGCTTGCCGGCCAGCACACGGTTGTTGAGCAGGTTGCCGATGGCCGCCTCGGTAAAGGCGGTGCGGAATTCCGCACCCAGATCGTCGATGACCAAAAGATCGCACTCCGTCAGCAGACCGAGCGTGTCGCTCTCCTCTTCGCCGCGCCTGAAACGCTCCCGCTCGATCTTGTCCAGCAGGGTCTGCGCGGGAGCGTACACCGCACCGTAGCCCTTGTTGAGAGCTTCGTTGACGATGGCGAGGGAGAGATGGGTCTTGCCCAATCCCGTTTTGCCGTGCATGAGCAGGGAAGGGGCGTCGAGGGAAAAATCAGCGGCGTATTGCTTGCAGTAATCGAGAGTCTGTGCCATGGCGTCCTTGTCCTTCCCGTCGTAGTAGGACAGATCAAACTTGTCAAAGGTGGACGCCGCGAGGGGCATCTGCTTGCTCATGCGCTCAAACTCATACTGCCTGGCCAGCTTTCTGGCGCAATCACACAGCTTGCCTTCGTGGTAGCCGCCGTCGTGGCAGACCGGGCAGGTATAGCGGGGCAGAAGATCCTCTTCTTTGATCCCTTTGGCCGCCAGGAGCGCCTTGCGCTTCTGGCTCAGGTCTTCGTATTCGGCTCGCAGTACGGTCAGCCGATCGGTGTCCGCCAGCGAGGTCGCCGCCTTGACGGCTGCCAGTCCTACCTGAGAAAGGCGCTCCTCGAGCGTCTTCCACTCGGGCATCTCGTTTTCCAGCTTGATCTGACGCGCCTCGGCTTCGCGCCGCGCGGCTTCCTGTCTGCGCGCGACCTGCGTCAGAGCGTATTCATACGCTTCGCGGGAGTATCCCATTTCGGTCCCTCCTAAAACAGACTCAGATCAAAGGACGGCTCGCCCTTCTTATTCTTGGCCGTTTCCTTCTTCTTGTTCTCCTTGGCGGCGTCCTTGGGCGTCTTCACGCCGGCGCTGTGCCATCCTTCGAGGACTTTGTTGATATAGGCGAAGCTGACCTTGCCGATACGATCCACGCATTGATCGTAGGCCAGCCGGAGCATGGCTTCGTCAAAGCCCCATTCCGCGGTCCAGCGGCGTACCGTTTCGCTTTCCTTGGCGGAGGGACGGCGGTCTTCGATGCTCAGCGCCCGCTTGGCCATGGCCCAGGCCTGCCGCTTCTCATCCGCGGCGGCCATTTCCTTCTCGGCGGCCGCCACGCTTTCGATCCCGCGGTCGACCCAATCCACCGCCGTTGACTCCAGAAAAGAGGCGGTCGTGCGGCCCTGCGCCGCCGCGTATTCCAGCAGCATCAACGCGACCTCCGGCTTCATGCCCAGGTTGTCCAGGACGTAGACCAGCGCGCTTTTCTCCGTCTCCTTCAAGGGGCGCGCAAAGACGATCTCCGCCCGCTGCAGCACCAGCGCGATCTCCCGCGACTCAAGCGCACGGCGGGCGATCTCCGCCCGCGTAGCGCGCAGAGTTCGCACCGCCTTATCCGGCTTTGCCGGCTTGACCGGGGCGGCAGGCGCCTCGGGCCGGAGGAGAAGTCCCGCTTGCTCCCAGTAGAGCAGCGCTTCTTTCAGTTGTGCGCCTGTGACGCCCAATTCGCGGCAGAGCGACTCTTCGTCAACGTCCCCGCCCTTGCGGGTGATCGCCAGGATGACCTTGAGCGCCTCGTGGGAAGCCAGCTTCAGGTGCTTGTCCGCCACGTCGGTCGGCAGAGCGAAAACGCCGTGCCATCCGGCCATATTCAGTTGGATCTTCACGTCGTTACGCTCCTTTCCTGTTCTTCGCGATCAGGACGGGGGAGAAAACCAGCCCCAACAGCGTTCCCAGTCCGTACGCCAGATGCATCAGCAGAAAAATGACCGGCAGGATCAGCAGCAAGGGCTTGACCCCCCAATGCGGCTCGCGGATCATCTCTCGTACAGCGGCGACGAAAGCCGCGATACCATAGATCAGGCCCGTAAACACCAGTGCGAAGAGAGAGGCGTTCCTGATGCACCAGACCGCCGCCGAGAGGCAGACCAGCGCAAACAGCGCCGGCACGAAGTTGTACAGCGACAGACAGCCCGGACAGACCGGCAGCGTCGCGCCCACCCAGAAACCGTTGCCCCACTTCTGCTTGAGCATCCCGCGCAGGGTGCTCCTCGCATGCAGATAGGAGACGATCTCCGGGCACTGGCAGAAGCGGTATCCCGCCCGGCGCATTCGGTAGTGCATCTCGTTGTCCTCTGTGCGCGCCAGATTTTCGTTGAATCTGCCCACCTTCGCGAAGACCTCCCGGCGGTAGGCGGCGTGGGCCAGCGTCTTGACGTATTGCCGCGGCGTCTGGCGCCGGTAGGAGGCCACCCCGCTGCCGAAGGGGGAGGATTCGGCGTGGGCGAGCATGCGGCCCCACGCGCTCTTGCCCTCAAAGACGGTCACGCGCTGACCGCCGACGATGCTTTCGCCCTTCTCCATCTGCTCGACCACGTTGGCGACAAAGTCGCCCTCCACCCGCGCGTGGGCGTCCATGCGGATGAGAATGTCGCCCGTCGCCGCGTCTACGGCGCGGTTCCACCCCGCCGCCTGGATCCGCTTGGGATTGTCCAGCACCTGACAGCCGGCAAAGTCGCTGTCGGCGGCGAAGCCCACCATGATCGCCCTGGTGCCGTCGGTCGAGCCGCCGTCCACGAGGATGACCTCGATCTCGTCGTGAGGAAAGGACTGCGCCTCCAGGTCGTTGAGCAGGGCAGGGAGGAAGCCCGCCTCGTTGTACGCGACGATCATAAAGGATACCTTGGCCACGGGGCGACCCTCCCTTTCCGTATTGTAGAAAAAATGATACACCATTTTCCGAAAAAAAGCAACAAAAAAGCACGGCTCCGGCCGTGCTTTTTCTTTTACAGCACCTTGGACAGAAAATCCTTCAGCCGCGGGTTCTGCGGATGGTCGAAGATCTGCTCGGGCGGCCCCTGCTCGACGATCCGCCCGTCGTCCATGAAGAAGACGCGGGTGGCGACCTCGCGGGCGAAGCCCATCTCATGGGTGACGATGACCATGGTCATGTTCTCCCGCGCAAGCTGTAGGATGAGATCGAGCACCTCGCCCACCATCTCGGGATCGAGGGCGGAGGTCGGCTCGTCAAAGAGCATCACCTTGGGATTCATGGCCAGCGCCCGCACGATGGCGACCCGCTGCTTCTGCCCGCCCGAGAGGGTGGAGGGGTACTTATCCGCCCAGTCGTCCAGACCGATGCGCTGCAGCAGCTCGTGTGCGCGCGCGTTGATCTCTGCCTTGAGCGCGGCCTTCGCGGCCCGCCCGCGCACCTTCTTTTTGCCGATCAGCCAGGGTGCCATGGTGATGTTTTCCAGCACCGTCTTGTTGTTGAAGAGGTTGAACTGCTGGAAGACCATGCCCATGTGCTGACGGTGACGGTTGATGTCCACCTTCATGTCCGCGATGTTCTCGCCCTCGAAGACGATGGCGCCCGCCGTCGGATCCTCCATGCAGTTGAGGCAGCGCAGGAAGGTGCTCTTGCCGCTGCCCGAGGGCCCGATGATGACGATCCGCTCGCCCTCCTCGATGGTCTCCGTGATGCCGTCCAGCACGGTCAGATCGCCGTACCGTTTGGTCAGGTCAGTGAGCTCGATCACTCTTCTTCAACCTCCTCTCCATCAGCCGGATCCCCAGCGAAATGAGGAGCACCAAAACGATGTAGATCAGTGCCATGACCAAATAGGGGACCATGAACTCATAGTTGTTGGTGCCGATGTACTTGAATGCGACGTAGAGGTCGACCGTCCCCACGAAGCTGACGATGGAGGTGTCCTTGACCAGGGCTATAAACTCGTTGCCGATGGAGGGCAGGATGTTCTTGACCGCCTGGGGGATGACCACCTTCCACATCGTCGTGAAGTAGCTCAGCCCCAGCGCGCGGCCGGCCTCCATCTGCCCGGGGTCGACCGAGTTGATGCCCCCGCGCATGATTTCGGAGACGTAGGCGCCGCTGTTCATCCCGTAAATAATGATACAGGAACTCAGCGCGCTCAGCGGCAGACCCAGCAGGGGACGCAGGACGAAATAGCCCACCAGCAGCTGGACCACCAGCGGCGTGCCGCGGAAGAAGGCGACGTAGAGTCGGCAGA
>CAMHOI010000091.1 GCA_946186725.1 uncultured Clostridia bacterium | reverse complement strand
CTATTTTGCGGCCGGCGCCGACGTCGTCTATGCCAACACCTTCGGCGCCAACCCCCTCCACTACGCTGAGGAGGAGCTGGACGCCGTCATCGGCGCCGCCCTTCGTCTCGGCAGGGAAGGGGCCGCCGCGGCCGGAAAAGAGGCCGCCTTTGTTGCACTGGACGTCGGCCCCACCGGTCGTCTGCTCAAGCCCCTGGGCGATCTTGCCTTCGAGGACGCCGTGTCCGCCTTCGCCGCCGTCGTGCGTGCGGGCGTGCGCCACGGCGCCGACCTCATCGTGATCGAGACCATGAACGACAGCTATGAGACCAAGGCCGCCCTGCTGGCCGCCAGGGAAAACAGCGATCTGCCCGTCTTCGTGACCAACGCCTACGGCGCCGACGGCAAGCTGATGACCGGCGCCGACCCCGCCGCCATGACCGCCCTGCTGGAGGGCATGGGCGCCGACGCCGTCGGGGTCAACTGCTCTCAGGGTCCGGACGCCCTCCTGCCCATATTGGAGGAGTATCTGCGCGTCGCCTCCGTGCCCACCGTGTTCAAGCCCAATGCCGGCCTGCCCCGCGTGACAAACGGGAAGACCGTTTTTGACGTCGGCCCGGCCGACTTCGCCGCTCTTATGCGCCGCGCCGCCCAAAAGGGCGCACGTGTCCTCGGTGGTTGCTGCGGAACCACGCCCGACCACATCCGCGCCCTGCGCGCGGCGCTCTCTGATCTTTCGCCCCTGCCCGTCTCGCCGAAAAATCGCGTGTGCGTGTCCTCCTACACCCACGCCGTCACCTTCGGCGGCAGGCCCGTGCTCATCGGCGAGCGCATCAACCCCACGGGCAAGAAGCGGCTACGTCAGGCCCTGATGGAAGGCGATGTCGACTACGTCCTGGGCGAGGGCATCCGTCAGCAGGAGGCGGGCGCCGACGTCCTCGACGTCAACGTCGGCACCCCGGAGATCGAGGAAGCACAGACTCTGACGACCGTGCTCACCGCTCTGCAGGGCGTGACCGACCTGCCTCTTCAGATCGATACCGCCGATCCCGCCGCCATGGAGGCGGCTCTGCGGCTCTATAACGGCAAGGCGCTCGTCAACTCCGTCAACGGCAAGGAGGAAAGCATGCGCGCCGTCTTCCCACTGGTCAGAAAGTACGGCGGTGTGGTCGTCGCGCTGACGCTGGACGAGCAGGGCATCCCCGCGACCGCCGAGGGCCGCGTCGCCATCGCCCGCCGCATCCTCGCCGTCGGCCGGGAGTACGGATTGAGCGAAAAGGACTTCCTCTTTGACACCCTCGCCATGACCGTCAGCGCCGACAATACGGCCGCGAAGGTCACCCTTGACGCGCTGGAGAGCATCCGCCGCGAGCTCGGCTGCATGACCTCGCTCGGCGTGTCCAACATCTCCTTCGGCCTGCCCGCCCGCGACGTCGTCAACGGCACCTTCTTCGCCATGGCGCTGACGAGGGGGCTGTCCGCCGCCATCCTCAACCCCCTTTCGCCCGCCATGATGGGCGCCTGCCGCGCCTTCAACGCCCTGACGGCAGAGGATCCCGACTGCGCCGATTACATCGCCTTCGCCGGGTCGCTGCCCGCGACGCCGACCGCCGCTCCCGTCTCCGACGCGGGACGGAAGGAGCCGGCCGCCGACGTTTCTACCCTCTGCGGCGCCGTGGTGGCCGGCCTGCGGGAGCGCGCCGCCGTCTTGGCCGAAGGCCTGCTCGCCGAGCGCGATCCCCTCGACCTTATCAACAATGAGCTTGTCCCCGCGCTGGACGAGGTGGGTCGCGGCTATGAGGAAAAGCGGGTCTATCTGCCTCAGCTCCTCATGAGCGCCGAGGCGGCGGGCGCCGCCTTTGAGAAGATCCGCGCCGCCTCCCGCAGGCAGAAGGCCGTCGAGCGGTATCCCGTCGTGTTGGCCACCGTTGCGGGCGATATCCACGACATCGGCAAGAACATCGTCCGCCTCCTGCTGGAGAACTACGGCTTTCGCGTCATCGACCTGGGCAAGGACGTGCCCGCCGCCCGCATCGTGGAGGCGACCGTCGCCGCCCACGCGCCCTTGGTAGGCCTGAGCGCCCTGATGACCACCACCGTCCCCGCCATGGAGGAGACCATCCGCGCCCTGCGCAGGGAGGCGCCCTGGTGCCGCGTCATGGTGGGCGGCGCCGTGCTGACGCAGGAGTACGCCGACCGGATCGGCGCCGATCGGTATTCGCCCGACGCCATGGACGCCGTCCGCTACGCCGAGCAGCTGGAAAAAACGCTCTGATTTTTCGACCGACCCCCTTCCGTCAGGAAGGGGGTCTTTTTTTCGCAACTCCATCTTGCCTTTTCTCCTATGGTTGTAGTATAATAAACTGAATATATTTGTTCTGCCGCCGGTGGCGGAGAGAAAGGGGAGGAGACCGTGCGCGTGCTGGGGATCGATCCGGGTTACGCCATCGTCGGCTACGGCTGCCTTGATTCTGCGGGCAGTCGCTTCCGCGTGGTCGCCTACGACGCCATCACCACCCCCGCCCACACCGATTTCGGCGACCGCCTGACCCATATCTACGACGAGATGGCGCGCATCCTCGACCGGTACAAGCCCGACGCCATGAGCGTGGAAAAGCTCTACTTCACCAACAACGTCACCACCGGCATCGCCGTCGCCCAGGCGCGCGGGTGCATCCTGCTCGCCGCCAATCAGGCGGGCGTTCCCGTCTACGAGTACACGCCCCCCCAGATCAAGCAGGCCGTCACCGGCTACGGCGGGGCCGAAAAGCGGCAGATGATCGCCATGACCACCCGCCTGCTCAACCTGGCCGAGCCGCCCCAGCCAGACGACGTCGCCGACGCGCTGGCCGCCGCCATCTGCCACGCCAATACCGCCGGCTCCCTTCTGGACCGGCTGAACAAAGGAGGACAAGCCCTGTGATCGCTTCTCTTCGCGGCACGCTGATTTCCGCCGACCCCTCATTCGCCGTCGTCGAATGCGGCGGCGTGGGGCTCAAATGCAGCATCTCTCTCAACACCGCGCGCCGCCTCCCTGCGGTGGGAAAGGAGTGCTTCCTGTTCACCCACATGAGCGTGCGGGAGGACGCCATCGACCTCTTCGGTTTCGCGGACGAGGCCGAGCTTGACCTCTTCCGCCTCATCACCGCCGTCAGCGGCGTCGGGCCCAAGCTGGCCTTGTCCATCCTCTCTGCTTTTGAGCCCGATCGCCTTTCTCTTTTCATCGCCAGCGGGGACGCCAAGAGTTTAACCGCCGCGTCCGGCGTGGGTGCCAAGCTGGCCCAGCGGATCGTGCTGGAGCTGAAGGATAAGATCGGCGGCGTGTCCCTCGCCAATGAAGGAGACGTGAGCGCCGCGGTCGCCGCCTCCGCCAACAGTGCCGCCTCCGAGGCGGTGCAGGCGCTGGTCTCCCTCGGCTATTCCCAGAGCGAGGCCGCACTCGCCGTGGGCAAGCTGGATCCCTCTCTGCCCGTGGAAACGCTCATCAAAGAGGGGCTCAAAGCCCTCGCTCGCTTTTAACAGGAGGAGAACGCTATGCCGGAATTCGATTATGAGAATCGCATCGTTTCCCCCGAGTACGAGGGCGGCGACGGAGACGTTGAGGTCTCCCTGCGGCCCAAGACGCTGGACGAGTACATCGGCCAGGACAAGGCCAAGGAAAACCTCGCCATCTACATGGAGGCCGCCCGTCAGCGCGGCGAATGCCTCGACCACGTCCTGCTTTACGGCCCGCCCGGACTGGGCAAGACCACGCTCGCCGGCATCGTCGCCAACGAGATGGGCGTCAACCTGCGCGTGACCTCCGGCCCCGCCATCGAGAAGCAGGGCGACCTGGCCGCGCTCTTAAGCAACCTCGCGCCCGGCGACGTCCTTTTCATCGACGAGATCCACCGCCTCCCCCGCAACGTCGAGGAGGTGCTCTACCCCGCCATGGAGGACTTCGCGCTGGACATCATCATCGGCAAGGGCCCTGCCGCCCGCTCCATCCGGCTGGACATCCCCCGCTTCACCCTCATCGGCGCCACCACACGCAGCGGCCAGCTGGCCGCCCCCCTGCGGGATCGCTTCGGCGTCCTGCTCCGGCTGGAGCTTTATACGCCCGAGCAGCTGGCGGCCATCATCCACCGCTCGGCCGGTCTGCTGGACGTCGCCATCGACCGTGCGGGCGCGTTGGAGATCGCTTCCCGCTCCCGCGGCACCCCCCGTATCGCCAACCGCCTGCTCAAGCGCGTGCGCGACTTTGCGCAGGTCAAGGGGGACGGCGCCGTGACCGAGGCCATGGCACGCGCCGCGCTCGACCGCTTTGAGATCGACGAGCTGGGGCTGGACGATTTCGACCGCAGGATGCTGACTACCATCATCCGCACCTACGGCGGCGGTCCCGTCGGTCTGGAGACCCTCGCCGCCGCGGTGGGGGAGGAGGCCGTCACCATCGAGGACGTCTACGAGCCCTATCTCATGCAGATCGGCTTTTTGACCCGCACGCCCCGCGGCCGATGCGTCACCCAGGCCGCCTACGACCACCTCGGCATCCCCTTCGCGGGCCAGATGACGCTGTAACATTCCCGAGCATTTTAACGCAGCAGAGCGCACGATCCGCCCGCTGAAACCGAGTTTGGATCGGCGCGCTATGCTTGGAGGAGGATCGCCTTGAGAGCCATTTCCGGATTTACCGATTACGAGTTGCTGGACTGCTCGGCGGGGGAGAAGCTGGAGCGATGGGGG
>CAMHOI010000090.1 GCA_946186725.1 uncultured Clostridia bacterium | reverse complement strand
GCTCTCCTGCCCCTTTTCGGTGCAGGTGGGCGCCTTGGTCTGCGTCCAGTCGGAGAAGGCGTGACCGTTCGGCTTCGTATAAGCGTCGACGTAACTGTCGCCGCAGCGGGAGCAGGTGTGGGTGGTATAGCCGCCCTCGGTGCAGGTGGGCTCGGTCACCACGGCGTCATAATCATGTCCGAGGGCAAGCACCTCGCGGTATTCATCCAGATCGTCGCAGAAATAGCAGCCGCGGACCTCCGTCCCTTTTTCGGTGCAGGTGGGCGCCTGAAGCAGGATCCAGTCGCTGACGTTGTGGACGTGCTCGGATGCCACGACGGGGATGCCGTACGCTTCTGCATACCGCTGTGTGAGAGTGCCTTGCGAGGTGTAGACGGTCAGCTCGGGCAGAGGAGAGTAGGACTCGTCGCCTTCGTACCACACGCTGAACGCCGCCTCGCCGATGGCCAGCACGGAGGCGTGCTCGGTGACCTTCTTGAGGCCGACGCAGTTAAAGAAGGCGGCGTTGCCGATGGAAATTACACCGTCGGGAAGGTCGATTTCGGTCAGATGATCGGCCCCCGCAAAGGCGAAGTCGCCGATGTAGCGCAGAGAGGAGGGCAGGGAGATGCGCGTTAGCTTGGAGCGGGACTCAAAGGCGTGATCCGCGATCCCGACAATGCCCTTGGGGACGACAAGGGAGGCAATCTCGTTCTGCTCGGAAAGGCAGAGCCAGTTATCGACGTACATGATCCGATCGCTGTTGAAGAGGCCCTCGCAGCCGGCGAAAGCGCCCTCCTTGATGCAAATGAGGGAGTCGGGCAAATCGACGCTGATCAACTCAACGTGGCTTTTGAAGGCGTCTTTATCAATAACGGTCACGCCCTCCGGCACCGTGATGCGGCGTCGGTTGGGGTCGGACGTGTGGGTGTAATCAAACAGGACGCCGCCAACGATGACCATATCGTTCTCATCCATCAGCCCATCACAACCGTAGAAAGCGTTTTCTCCCATATACAGCAGGGTGTCGGGCACGTGGACCTGCGTCAGCGCGGTGCAGCTCCGGAAGGCGTCGTCGCCGATATACCACACGGCGGAGGGCAAGCTGACGGCCGTCAGGTCGGAGCACCAGAAGGCGCCGTCGCCGATCGCTTCGAGAGTGTCGGGCAGTGTTGCGCTCTTCGCGGCTGCAGCATAGAAGGCACCCTCGCCGATGTAGGTGATCCCCTCTTCCACGGTCAGTGAAGTGATGAAGGTGCCCCAGGGCGCGGTGGAGACCACCCGGTTGTTGACAACTTTGGTCGGATAGTCGTCCATTTCGCCCTCGCCTGAGACGGTCAGGTTGCCGTTGCCGTCGATCACCCAGGTGAGATTGCCGGCGGTGCCGCTCAATCCGGTGCGGGGCAGGAAGGGGATTTCGTTCTTCTTGGCGATTTCAGCGACAGGCGCGTCCGCGTTTCCGCGCAGCGCAAAGGCGGAGGCGTGATAATACTGGCCGTTGCGGTAACAGGCAAAAGGCCGACCAGCGATGCTTGTGAGCGTATCGGGGACATCAACGATGCCCAAGCGAGCACAATTGTGGAAGGCACTTGCGCGGATGGTAGTCAGCGTGTCGGGCAGAACCAGCCGCGAGAGGGATTGGCAGTCGTAAAAGGCGCTGCTGCCGATCGCGGTGACGCCGCTCTCAAAGATGACCTCGGTCAGAGAGTTGCAGCTGTAAAAGGCGTTACTGCTGAGAACAGAAACCGAGCCCGGAATGGTGACGCTCGTCAGAGATCCGCACCTATAGAAAGCATCCACGCCAATCGCGGTCAGAGAGGCAGGAAACGCCACCCTGGAGAGCGTGTAACAGCTGTTGAACGCCCACGCTCCGATGCTGGTGACGCCTTCTTCAATAACGACGGCAGTGATGTTTTTGCCCCAGGGCAACGTGCCGTAATAACCGTAATCCCCCATCTTCCCGTTGCCGGAGATGGTCAGGACGGTGCCGTCCAGCGTCCAGGTGCAGTCGCCGGTGGTGCCCGACGTGGCGGCGGTCTCCGCACCGGCCGCAAATGTGCCGAGGGGGATCATCATCAGGATGAGCAAAAGCGAAAGGGCAAAAGACAACGCGCGTTTCATACTTTGACCTCCTTGACCTGTCGGACTCCGATCCGGGCAGAATGATACACGTTAATCGTATCATATCGCCACCTTTTTGTCAACAAACAGACAAACGCCCCGGGCATGAACATCCTCAATACCCCGCGGCGGAAGCGGCGGGCGGACGGCGGACAAGTTATACTTGATGTTTTCCGCAAATAGAGGTATAATTCATCTGTGTATTCACAGTTTTGTTACATCTGCGCGGGCGTTTCATGTTATGATGAGCGCAAGATCCACCACAGGGAGGAGATCCATCATGCTGGAGGTCAAAAACCTCACCAAGTGTTATCACGGCAAGATCAAGGCCGTCGACAACATCAGTTTCTCCGTCAGGGAAGGCGAGATCCTCGGCTTCCTCGGCCCCAACGGCGCGGGGAAATCCACCACCATGAACATCGTCACCGGCTACCTTTCCGCCACCGAGGGCACCGTCCTCATCGACGGCAAGGACATCCTCGAGGAGCCCAACGCCGCCAAGCGGAAGATCGGCTATCTGCCCGAGCACCCGCCCCTTTACATGGATATGACGGTACGGGAGTACCTCACCTTCATTTTCGATCTGAAGAAGGTCGACCTGCCCAGAGAAGCCCACATCCGCGAGATCGCGGCACTGGTGCGCATCAATGACGTCATGGACCGCGTCATCAAGCACTGCTCCAAGGGCTATCAGCAGCGCGTCGGTATCGCGCAGGCCCTCATCGGCAACCCCGAGCTGCTCATCCTGGACGAGCCCACCGTCGGCCTGGATCCCACGCAGATCATTGAGATCCGCAAGCTCATCACCCATCTGGGCCGCAACCACACCGTCATCCTCTCCTCGCACATCCTGTCCGACGTGCAGGCCGTCTGCGAGCGGGTGCTGGTCATCAACAAGGGCCGGATCATTGCCGACGGAGCGCCCGACGACCTCTCCAGGCAGCTGGCGGGCGCCAACGCCATGGTGGTCCGCGTGGCGGGCCCCGAGCGGGACGTGCACAAGCTCATCCGCACCATTCCGGGCGTCAAGGCCGTCAACCTGCTGGGCAAGCGGGAGAAAAATGCGGTTGAGTTCTCCGTTGAGGTAGCGCAGGACGAGGACGTGCGCGGCGAGATCTTCCGCCGCCTGGCCGAGCGAAACTGGCCCATCCTGATGATGCAGCCCAATGAGCTGACGCTGGAGCAAATCTTCGTGCGGCTCATCGAGGGCGGCGACGATCTCGTCGCCCGTCAGCCCGCCGCACCGGCGGCACAGGAGCCCGCTGCGGAAGCGCCGGCGGCGCAGGAAAGCGAAAGGGAGGCAGAGAACGAATGAACGCGGTATTCAAACGGGAGCTGAAGGGCTACTTCATCTCCCCCATCGGCTATCTGGTCATCGGCTTTTACGCCGCGGTCTACCTGATCCTCTTCCGCGGCCTGCTGGCCAACGCCATGCCCCAGATCAGTCTCTTTTTCAGCTACGCGTACATCCCCACCCTCTTCCTGATGCCCATCCTGACCATGCGCTCCTTCAGTGAGGAGCGGCGGCAGAAGACCGACCAGGCCCTCTTCACCGCGCCGGTCGGACTGACGGGCATCGTAATGGGCAAATTTTTCGCGGCGCTGGCCGTGTTTGCCCTGGCGCAGATCCCCACGCTGCCGATGATCCTGGTTTTCCTGGGCTTCGGCGCATCCATCGACGTGGTGGGGCTCTTCTGCTGCCTGCTGGGCACCTTCCTGCTGGCGGGCGCGCTGATCGCGGTGGGCATCTTCCTGTCCTGCCTGACCGACAGCCAGGTGCTGGCCGCCGTGGGCGGCATCGTGGTGGCCGTCCTGCTGGCCACACTGGACACCCTGGCAAGCATCATCAACGTCGACTTCATCAGCACGATCGCCGAGTGGATCTCCTTCACCGGACGGTTCAACACCTTCACCACCGGCGTGCTGGACTACGCCAACCTCGTCTTCTTCCTCAGCTTCACCGCCATCTTCCTCTTTTTGACGGTGCGGGTGCAGGAAAAGCGCCGCTGGTCTTGAGAAAGGAGGGTGCTGAACATGAATAAGAAAGAACGGGCCCCTCTCACCGAGAAAGAACGTCTCGCCCGCGCCGCGCGCAAGCGCAAGTTCCGTCACGGCGCCTACGCCACCGGCATCACCGTCGCGTTTGTGGTGGCGGTCGTGCTCTTCAACATCGCGGCCACCGTGCTGGCCGACCGGTTCCCCTTCCGTCTCGACCTGACGGGCAAAGGCGACTATTCCATCAGCGAGGACAACGCCAAGGTCATCGAAAAAATCGCCCGGGACGACCTGGCGGTGACCATCGTCGTGTGCGGCAAGGAAGCCGAGTACAGCGAAGGCGCCCTGCAGCACAACTATTACGACCCCTCCGACGGCAAGTATTTCCGCCAGGCGGCGGCCCTGCTCAAGGAGTACGAGCAGCGCAACCCCGCGATCACCGTCCGGTACGTCGAGCAGACCGACCCCGATTTCAACGAGTACTCCTCCCAGTGTCCCGGCGAAACCTTCTCGACGGGCGATCTGCTGCTGCTGGCCTCCTTCACCGACGGGGGCGAGAAGGTGTCGCGCTGGCGCCATCTGACCATGGAGGAAATCTTTGAGATCAGTTACGATGCCAACGATCAGACCAGCTACA
>CAMHOI010000089.1 GCA_946186725.1 uncultured Clostridia bacterium | reverse complement strand
CGTCGGCCAGCTCGAAGCCCTTGACGGTCAGCTCGGCCATCTCCTGCACCGAAGCGGGGGCGAGGACGAGCATGTGGAAGTCGCCGTGGCCGGCGCCGCGGGTGGCCTGGAAGTAGTCCGACTGGCTGGGCTGGATGCCGCCCAGGCCGGGGCCGCCGCGCTGAACGTTGACCACCAGCGCGGGCAGGTCGGCGCCCGCGAGGTAGGACAGCCCCTCCCCCTTCAGGGAGATGCCGGGGCTGGAGGAGGAGGTCATCACCCGATGACCCGTCGAGGCGACGCCGTAGACCATGTTGATCGCGGCGATCTCACTCTCGGCCTGCAGGAAGGTGCCGCCGATCTTGGGCATCTTCTTGGCCATATAGGCGGCCACCTCGGTCTGCGGCGTGATGGGGTAGCCGAAGTAGTGGCGGCAGCCGGCCAGAATGGCGGCCTCCGCGAGGGCTTCGTTGCCCTTCATGAGGACTTTATCCGACATTTCGTTCACCTTACCTTTCCACCGTAATGACGCAGTCGGGACACATCATCGCGCAGCAGGCGCACCCGATGCAGGCCGCCTGATCGACGATCTCGGCGGGGTGATGTCCCTTTTTGTTGATGACTTCGGGCGCCAGCCGCAGGATCTTCTTGGGGCAGGCGTCCACGCAAAGACCGCAGCCCTTGCAGAAGTCGGTCTTGAAGGTCAGTTTTGCCATAAACGATCGCTCCTTTTAGAGGTACTAAACGTAAGGATTGACTTGCAGGTCGAGGGGGAACAGATGCGGAACTCTGCCCGCCAGCGCGGGGCAGAGGTCGCGCCGGACGGTGGTCATCACCAGCGGCAGGGCGCAGGCCTCGCAGACCGCATCGGCATAGGAGAGGGAGTCGAGCACCGTTTTTGCGGTGGTCTCGGCGCCGAGGTTGGAGTTGTTGACCACGCCGGTGAAGGGGATGCCGCAGGCGGTCTCGATCTCCCGCATGACCTCGGCGACAGCGGCCGCGTCAGGGGTCAGGGGGCGGTGCCGGTTGACGACGAGAAGCATCTCGTAGTCCCCTTCCGCGAGGATGGCGGGGGCCAGACGGCCGAGGGCGAGCGCCCCGCGGTCGTCCCCGCCGACGTCGATGACGGCGGTGAGGGCTTTGTCGTCGGTCAGGGCGTACATCTCCTGCGGCAGGGCGGGGATGTCGACGTTGCTGCCCGCGTAAGGGGAGCAGATCAGCCGCACGCCCGCGTCGGCCAGCGCAGGGGCGCTGTCCTTAGTGCGGAAGTAAGGGTTGACGACGTCGAGGTCGGCGATGGCCACCCGCTCGTGCGTTTGGCGCGCAGCGAGGGCGAGATTGACGGCGATGTTGGTCTTGCCGCTGCCGTAGTGGCCGCAAAGGAGGGTCAGACGTTTCTTCAGCAAGGGATCACCGCCTCACAGCTTGTTGCGCTGGATCTTGCCGCTGACGGTCTTGGGCAGAGAATCGCGGAAAACGACCACACGGGGGTACTTGTAGGGCGCGGTGTGGGTCTTGACGTAGGTCTGGATCTCCTTCTTCAGCTCCTCGGTCGGCTCCTTGCCGGGCACGAGGACGATGGACGCCTTGACCACCTGACCGCGCACCTCGTCGGGGGCGGCGGACACGCCGCACTCGAGGACGTAGGGCAGCTCCATGATGACGCTCTCGATCTCGAAGGGCCCGATGCGGTAGCCGGAGGATTTGATGACGTCGTCCACGCGGCCGACGTACCAGAAGAAGCCGTCCTCATCCCGCCAGGCGGTGTCGCCGGTGTGATAATAGCCGTCGTGCCAGACCTCGGCGGTCTTCTCGGGATCGTTGTAGTAGCCCATGAAGAGACCGCAGGGGGCGCCGTTCTTGACGTTGATGACGATCTCGCCTGTTTCGCCGACGGGGACGGGGTCGCCGTTCTCGTCGACCAGCTCCACGTCGTAGATGGGAGCGGGCTTGCCCATGGAGCCGATCTTGTGCGGCGCTCCGATGAGGTTGCCGACCACCATGGTGGTCTCGGTCTGGCCGAAGCCCTCGATGATCTGCAGGCCGGTCGCCTTCTCAAACTGGCGGTAGACCTCGGGATTGAGGGCCTCGCCGGCGGTGGTCATGTGCTTGACGGAGGAGAAGTCGTACCGGGAGATATCCTGCTTGATCATCATGCGGAGCATGGTGGGCGGGGCACAGAAGGTGGTGATGTGGTACCTGGCGAACATGGGCAGGATGTCGGCCGCGTCGAAGCGGTCGAAATCGTAAACGAAGGTGGCCGCCTCACACAGCCACTGGCCGTAGAGCTTGCCCCACATGGCCTTGGCCCAGCCGGTGTCCGAAATGGTGAAGTGCAGCCCGTCGGGATCGACGGTGTGCCAATACTTGGCGGTGTGGAAATGGCCGAGGGGGTATTTATAGTTATGCACGGCGATCTTGGGATAGCCGGAGGTGCCGGAGGTGAAATACATCAGCATGGGATCGTCGCCGCAGGGGCTCTCCTCGGTGCGGTAGAAGTGGGCGCTGTAAAGGCCGTACTCCTCGTTGAAGTCGTGCCAGCCCTCCCGTCGGCCCCCGACGAGGAACTTGAGGGTCAGCTCGGGGCAGGTGGCGGCCGCCGCGTCGACATGATCGGCGGTGCCGTCGTCGGCGGTGCAGACGATGGCCTTGACCCCGGCGGCGTGGAAGCGGTATTCAAAATCGTGCGCCTGGAGCTGGCTGGTGGCGGGGATGGCGACGGCGCCGAGCTTGTTGAGCCCGAGCATGGCGAACCAGAACTGGTAGTGCCGCTTGAGCACGAGCATGACGCGGTCGCCCTTCCGGATGCCCATGGCCTTGAAATAGTTGGCGCACTGGTTGGAGGCGCGCTTCATGTCACGGAAGGTGAAGCGGCGCTCGACCTTGTTCTTATCGACGTGGAGCATGGCCAGCTTGTCCGGATCCCGCTTGGCCAGCGCGTCCACGAGGTCGAAGGCGAAATTGAACCGCTCGACGTTCTTGAAGGTGATCCGGGTGGGGGTGCCCTTCTCGTTCTCCTCGACGTCGATGAACTGCTGCCAGATGCGCTCGCGGGTGTCGCGGGCGGGGCTTTCCGGGCGGTTGACCGTCTTGGTGGGGGCCAGCTCGGGGATGGGCTCCCCCGTCGGATTGAGGACGATGGCGTAAAACACGCAGTCCTCGCCGCCGACGGCGATCATGCCGTGGGGGGTGGAGGAATTATAATAGATGGTGTCGCCGGGGCCGAGGGTCTCCCGGTGCTCGCCGACCTGCACCTGCAGGTGGCCGGACACGACGATGTCGCACTCCTGCCCGGCGTGGGTGGTCAGCTCGATCTCCCGCTGCTGGGCGGCCTCGCTGTAGGCGCTGCGCACGTACAGCGGCTCGGCGATGCGGTTCTGGAAGGCGGCGGCGAGGTTGTAGTAAACCATGCCGTGCGCCTGGTCGATGCGCTGGCCGGCGCCCGCGCGGGTGAGCGTATAGGAGCGCAGGGTGGGACTGACGCCCTCGATGATGTCGGTGACGTCGACGCCGAAGGCCTGCGCGCAGCGATAGATGAAGGCGAAGTTGAGATCCTTCTGCCCCGCCTCGCACTGCTCGTACTCCTCGAGGGAGACGTCGGTCTTTTCCGCCATCTGCTCGGGCGTGAAGCCGGTGATCTCCCGCAGCTCGCGGATGCGCGCGGCCATCTCGCGGATCTTGAGATCCAGTCCGGTGATCGCTTCCATAGATTCCCCTTTCCGGGACGAAAACAGAAAACGCTCGTCCCAAAGCCAAATCGGTTTGAGACGAGCGTCAGTGCAGACACCCGCGGTACCACTCAAATTGCGGCAGCAGCCGCCACTCAGGGCCCCAAAGGCCCTTGCGCCTTAACGCGGCGGGAACGGGGAGGGTCTAATGAGGGCGAAGCGCCCCGTTCTTCCTCCCGGCTCGGAAGCTACAAACGGGAAAGTCCTGCCCGATGGCTCGCACCGGCCGCCATCTCTCTGCGGGGCGTCGCTTTCCGTCCTCTTCGTCAAAGCCGTTTGATAAAATTATATGATATGGTATCACAGCGATCGGCGTTTGTCAAGATGTTTTCTTCTCTTTTTTCTCAAAGGAGATTTCGCTGGATCTTGCCGCTGATCGTCTTGGGCAGAGAATCGCGGAAGACCACCACGCGGGGATATTTGTAGGGCGCGGTGTGGGTCTTGACGTAGGTCTGGATCTCCTTCTTCAGCTCCTCGGTCGGCTCCTTGCCGGGCACGAGGACGATGGACGCCTTGACCACCTGACCGCGCACCTCGTCGGGGGCGGCGGACACGCCGCACTCGAGGACGTAGGGCAGCTCCATGATGACGCTCTCGATCTCGAAGGGCCCGATGCGGTAGCCGGAGGATTTGATGACGTCGTCCACGCGGCCGACGTACCAGAAGAAGCCGTCCTCATCCCGCCAGGCGGTGTCGCCGGTGTGATAATAGCCGTCGTGCCAGACCTCGGCGGTCTTCTCGGGATCGTTGTAGTAGCCCATGAAGAGACCGCAGGGGGCGCCGTTCTTGACGTTGATGACGATCTCGCCTGTTTCGCCGACGGGGACGGGGTCGCCGTTCTCGTCGACCAGCTCCACGTCGTAGATGGGAGCGGGCTTGCCCATGGAGCCGATCTTGTGCGGCGCTCCGATGAGGTTGCCGACCACCATGGTGGTCTCGGTCTGGCCGAAGCCCTCGATGATCTGCAGGCCGGTCGCCTTCTCAAACTGGCGGTAGACCTCGGGATTGAGGGCCTCGCCGGCGGTGGTCATGTGCTTGACGGA
>CAMHOI010000088.1 GCA_946186725.1 uncultured Clostridia bacterium | reverse complement strand
CGCCGTCACCCGCACGGTCAGCAGGCCCGCGCCGTTGACGCAGCCGCTCGCGACCGCGCTGCCGGGGGAAACGGCGCGCGGCTCGCTCTCCCCGGTCAGGGCGACGGTGTCCAGCGCCGATTCCCCTTCGACGACCACCCCGTCCAGGGGCAGTCGCTCGCCCGGATGCACGGCGATGAGGGCGCCGACGGGGACCTCCTCGGGATCGACGTCGACCGTCTCCCCCTCCCTGACCCAATGGGCGACGTCGGGACGCAGCGCCATCAGGGAGGCGATGGAGCGGCGGCTGCGGCCCAGGGCGAGGGACTGGAACCACTCGCCGACCTGATAGAAGAGCATGACGAAGACGGCCTCCGGAAATTCGGCCTCCCCCGCGGGGAGGAAGCCGACGGCCAGCGCGCCGAGGGTGGCCACCGACATCAGCACGCTCTCGTCGAAGAGGCGGCCGTGAACGACGCCCAGCCCCGCCTTTTTCAGCACGTCCCACCCCGCGACCCCGTAGGGGACGAGGTAGAGGCACAGCCGCAGCAGCATCCACGTCCCGGGGACGAGGAGCCGGTCGGCCGCCCACACCGCCGCCAGCAGTCCGGCGGCGACGAGGATCTGCGTCAGCTTGCGCTTCTGCTTTCGGCTCATTTGACAAGGATGCGGCAGTCGGGCTCGATCTTCCTGCACAGGGCGACCGCCTCCCGGACGACGGCGTCGAAGCGGTCGTCGTCCGCCTCGAGGGTCATCTTCTGGGCGAGAAAGTTGACCGAGACGCGGGTCACGCCCTCGAGCCCGGCGATCCCCTCCTCCATTTTCTTGGCGCAATGGGCGCAGTCCAGATCCTCCAGCGCAAATACCTTTTTCATATTCTTTCCTCTCCTTCTTCGCAAAGATGCTCCATGCCCTGCCCCAGGATGGTCCGCACGTGACCGTCGGCCAGGGAATAGAAAACCGTCTTTCCCTCCCGCCGGTAGGCGACCAGCTTGGCGTTCTTGAGGACGCGGAGCTGGTGAGACACGGCCGACTGGGTCATGCCCAGCAGCTGAGCCAGGTCGCACACGCACACCTCGCTCTCAAAGAGTGCGTAGAGGATGCGGATGCGGGTGCTGTCGCCGAACACCTTGTACAGCTCGGCGAGATCGTAGAGCAGGTCCTCGTCGGGCTGGGCGCGGCGCACCCGCTCGACCAGCTCGTCATGGGCGTGGAGATACTCGCAGCGCGGCGTCTCTCCGATCATGGGTCGTCCCTCCTTTGAACATGTGAACGATTGTTCATGTGTTATTATAACCCGCGGCTTTTTCTTTGTCAAGAGCTTTGTTGTCTTCTTTCTTCGGCGGGGCAAACAAAAATTTTCACTCTTTCACATGCTCTTTGCGGCGATTTGTCGAACAAAAAGGCCTTTTTAATATTGTGAACAAACTGTAAATTGTGAAAAAAAGAGTCGCTTGCAGTAACATTTTTAATAATACGGATAAGATATCAACAGTTTTTTCGTTTTGGGCATTATATAATGTAGTTACCAATCTAAGGGGGGTATACCATGAAAGTCAAACGCATTCTGTCTGCCGCGCTGGTCCTCTGTTTGGTCGCTGCGCTGGCGTTGGCAGCCGGCTGTAACACCGATTCCGGCTCCGGCACCACCTCGAGCAAGCCGAACCCGACCGCCTCCGCCTCCGTGCAGGACATCTACGGCGAAGGTCTGTCCGAGGACGTCATCACCGCGCTGCAGAGCTCCGGCACCATTACGTCCTACACCATGTATCAGGATCAGGTCAACAGCAGCGACTGGTCGGATGAATTCCGTCAGGAGATGGAATTCTACAAAAAGTACTACGGTCTGACCATCAAATGGAAGTTCCAGAAGTACGGCGACGACCTTTCCAAATTCCTGGTCGACTACTCCAACGGCGACGCGCCCGACATCATCCCGCTGAGCTACCGTCGCTGGCCCAAGGCCGGCAACCGTCAGGTCGTCTACAACATCGATGAGCTGAAAGAGCTGGGCGTGGTCGGCCTCGATCACCCCGAGATCACCCGCTACGAGGACGTCGCGGCCCGCTTCCGCGTCAACGACAAGTACTATTCTCCCGGCATCTACTACACCACGCCCGCCATCTGCGCGGTCAACGTTGACCTCTTCGACAAGTTAAAGGTCAAGAGCCCGATCGAGTATTATAAGGAAGGCAACTGGAACCTCGACACCTACATGCAGTGCTGCAAGGAGCTGTCCCGCACCGACGAGTCGGGTAAGATCTACGGCGGCGTCTGGCGTGACCACACCTACTACCTCGTCGCCAACGACGCCCGCCTGGTCCGCTGGAACGACGACTATTCCAAGCTGGTCCTGACCATGAAGGAGACCCGCGCCATCAAGTCCCTCGAGATCTTCCAGAACGCCTTTGTGAACGGCTACAGCCCGGATGACAACGGCGGCGCTGCCTACTTCAAGAAGGGCACCATCGGCATGTACATCCACGACGCCAACAACTACGCCCAGAACTGCAAGGACTACACCTTCAAGTGGGACATCATCCCCGCCCCGCTGGGCGCCGACAACGTCTCCGGTGAGATCCCCGGCGAGTGCTCGGGCAACGGCGTGGTCACCTCCACCAAGAATCCTCAGGGCTGCATCAACTACTTCATCGCCCGTTCTCAGTGGTCCTCGCTGTACAACAACCAGCCCTACGGCATGTACTACGTCGACTCCTTCAAGGGCGTATACAACGACGAGCAGGTCAAGATGATCTGCGGTCTGGCCGACCACATCGGTCTGGACCTCTACTGGGGCGTCAGCAACCTGAGCTCCACCCAGTTCGGCGTGTTCTGGGATCCCATCAAGAGAGGCACCGGCATCAAGGAGGTCATGGACGCCGCCGCGCCCGTCTTCCAGCAGGCCATCGACGAAGAGAACCAGGCCAAGGCCGAATCCGAGAAGGCCAACCCCCGCTAAACAGCACCCTCTGTGAACCCCGAGCCCCGCTCCCCGCGAGCGGGGCTCTTTTTCTGCGCCTGCCCCTGCGGCCACACGCGGGCGGGGACGGGTGCGCTTTGCCGCCCCTCCCCGCCGGACGAAACCGCGCCTTTTCCTGCGTGCCCGGAGCGGAGTCAGCGTCCTCGGCGGCCCAGTATTTTCCATTTTTATCGCAGATTTTGCCATTTTTCGTCGTATTTTCGTCCTTTTTGCTTTACCACGGTGAAGTTTTCAGGGCGCGGAAAACCGGAAAAACCCGCGCGGTCAGCGGGATTTTCCCGGTTTTGAGCATCCGGCTCAAAAATCGTTGAACTTGCACAAGAAAAACTTTGTAACCTTTTTGTAACCTTTTGCGCGTTTCCCCGGAAAGCGGGGTTCAGGGCCCTTCTGGGCTCGGTTCCGGGTCCGCCTTTTGTGCAAATTTGCCAAACATCCGTTCTGGCTTGGCTTGACAAGCGGGATCGTCCTGCATATAATTTCCTTTGCTGAAATAAAATAGGCGTAGGGAATGCGCCTGATTTCAACAAGGAGCACGTTTTCGTATGTTTAACGTTTCGAGACTGACCCGCTGGCTGCCGGCCTTCAAGCGACTGTATATGCTTGTGGCCGCGCTTTGTTGTGCCATTCTCCTGAGCACCTTCTACTTTGAGATCGCGACCCGTGCCGTCGCAGCGCCCGAAGAAGCTGCCCTCACCGTCGAGGCGGAGCAGGGCGGAGGCGTCCTTCTGCTGGATGAGGGCCGTCCCGTCGCGCCCGGACTGAACGCCGAAACCGGCCGCCTTTCTCTGACACGTGCCTTTCTGGTCACCGTCTCCGACGGCGGCAAATGCTATGAGCTGGAGGCCATGGGCGGCACGGTGGCCGACGCCCTGCGGGAAGCGGGGATCGAGCTGGCGGCCGACGACGTGGTCAACGTGGCGCTGGACGCCTGTCTGACCGAGAACATGGCGATCGCCGTCACCCGCGTGGGGCGCTCCTACGAGGTCAAGGAGGTTACCATCCCCTTTGATCTGTCGGTGGTCTATTCCGACGCGCTGCCCGAGGGGGAGGTCTCCTCCACGAGAGGACAACTGGGCGTCAAGGCCATCACCTATTGCTATCACATCCTCAACGGGCGGATCGTCTCCACCGAGATCGTGGATGAAACCATTACCAAGCAGGCCGTCAACGCCGTGCGCACCGTCGGCACCCGCAAGACCGAGACCGTCTCCTCCACCCACGCCTACTCCTCCATCCGGAAGAACTGCGTCTCCATCCTCACCCCGGCAGACGACTTCGAGCTGGACGAGAACGGCGCGCCCCTGCATTATTCCAAGATGATCACCGGCATCGCGTCGGCCTACTACTGGACCGGCTACCACACCTGCACCGGCAAGGTGCCCCAGAAGGGCTACATCGCCGTCAACAAGTCCATCATCCCCCTGCACACCAAGCTCTTCATCCGCACCACGGACGGCTGCTTCATCTACGGCTACGCCGAGGCGGAGGACACCGGCGGCTTCGCCAAGACCACCAACCGCATCGTCGACCTTTACTTTGACACCTACGACGAGTGCTGCCAGTTCGGCCTGCGCAACGTCGAGGTCTACTTCCTCGATTGAGTCCAACGCAAGCGCGCCCTGCTCCATTGGAGCAGGGCGCGTCTTTTTTGTTGCGCACGGCTGCGCGGCGTGCTATACTGGGGGCAACGAAGGGCTTTGCCCCGAAACGCAAGGAGGAGAACTTATGAAACGCTGTGTTCCGCTTCTGCTCGCCGCCGCGCTGCTGATCGGCTGTCTGACCGCCTGCGCGGGCGACCCCGCCCGGGACGCGCAGGACGCCTTCAACGACGCGCTGG